>CACWJV010000001.1 GCA_902761265.1 Oscillospiraceae bacterium
AGGCAAGGACAACCCGTAGCGTCGGCGTTTCGCCGACCCGGATGCAGACACAACAAAGCCGATCGGAGATCGGCGCTACAAATACAACATCAAACACAGCGCCCGTAGCGTTGCGCTCTGCGCGACTGGGCGCGGACGGTGAGGTTGTGCTTTGCCGTCAACGGTGCGCGGCGGTCGGGTTCAAACCTCACCCGTCACGCGCATTTTACGCTTCGGCCATACCGTGAATTGCGTGGGCGCGTGCCACCCTCCCCATGAAGCTGCGCCGTTCCGTCGCAGCGGGGAGGGCAAGGATCTAGCTTGTAGCGGTCGCCCCGCGGGCGACTACTGCAAACGGCAAGGTTCTATAGCAGCCCACTTCCCCTGCGCGGCACAATGTATCCCACAGCGCACAGCGTCCGGCGCGTCACTATGCACTATGCACTATGCACTATGCACTATGCACTGTGCACGCACCTCTCGGCCCTAAACAACACAACCGCCCTTCCTTGCGGAAGAGCGGCTGTGTTTTGGAGAGGAAAAGAAAATGAAAACAACAAGCAAGGAAATCCTTGCGAAGAGGATGGCGGGATTATTTGGTGAATACGGCGTCCTTTTGCAGCGGCAGCATGTTATAGATATTGCCGTCCTGCGACACCATGCTGACCGGCACGTCCGGCACCAGCAGATGCAGCGCGGAAACAAACGCGTTGCTGTTTTCTCCCGGGAAGCCTGTGACAATCAGCGTCGGATGCTCCTTGGAAATGTGCGCCGCCACGGTAAGCACCGGGTCGTCGCTGAAATAAACAGCCATCTGTCCGCCCGCGTTTTGGGCGAAGGAGAAGAGCTTTTCAAGTGTGGCAGGTTCGTTTTTGCTGAAGTTTGCACAGATCGGCAGCACGGAGATCACTTCCAGCGCCGCCTGGTTCTTTTCGGCAAGCACGCGTCCCGCTTCCACCAGCGTGTGGGAAGATTCCTGCGGGGTGATACAGACGAGAACGGTCTTTTGTGCTTTCATAAGAGCACCTCCTTACTACGCCTATATCATACCGAAAATACTTAAAAACTTCCTAAAACACATGCAACGAATTTCTTAAGATTCGTTTAAGAACAGATTGTGAAATTTTGACTTTTCTGTTGACACTCCGGGGAAAAACCGCTATGATGTAATCAAACGAAAACAGCAAACAGGAGGAATGACCCATGAAAATCTTTATGATCGGCGGCACCGGTCTGCTCGGCTGCGAAGCGGCCACCGAACTGATCCGCCGCGGCCACAGCGTGACAAGCGTCGCACTGCCGCCGCTGCCCGAAGGCGCACCCATCCCCGAAGAAATGGAGATCCTCTTCGGCGATATCAACAAAAAGAGCGATGCGGAAATTGAAGCGCTGCTCTCCGGCTGCGATGTGTTTATCTTTGCCGCCGGCGTGGACGAACGCGTGGAGTTTCCGGCGCCCGTACTCGAATACTACTATAAATACAACATCGCGCCGCTCGAACGGATTTTGCCGCTGTGCAAAAAGGCCGGCGTCAAACGCGCCGTGGTGCTCGGCTCGTACTTTGCCTATCTTGCAAAGAAACGCCCGGACATGAAGCTGACCGACAAAAACAAATACTTCAAGTCCCGCATCCAGCAGGAGGAGGTCTGCCAGTCGTTTGCCGACGATACGTTCGGCGTCGCCGTGCTCGAGCTGCCCTACATCTTCGGCACCCAACCGGGCAGAAAGCCCGTTTGGACGGTGCTCATTGAGCAGATCGGCTTTATGGACAAATGGCCGTTTACGATGTATCCGAAGGGCGGCACCACGATGCTCACCTGCCGCCAGGTCGGCCAGGCGATCGCCGGCGCCGCGGAGCGCAGCAAGTCGGGCTTTGAAGCGATCCCGATCGGTATGTATAACATGAAGTGGACGGAGTTCCTCTCCATCGTCTATGAAGCCCGCGGCATGGGCGCCGACCGCAAGATTCTTTCCGTGCCGCCGATCGCTATGAAAATGGGGATGTTCAAGGTCGTTGCCGATTACAAAAAAAGAAAGATTGACTCCGGCATGGATCCGTTCAATCTGCCCGATATTATGGATCTCGATCTGTTTATCAACGACACCTACTGCCGCGCTTTGGGCGTGCAGGACGACGATATCCGCGCCGCGATCGCCGATTCTATCCGCGTGTCGGAAGCCGCCTATAAAGGCACGGTCAAGCTGCTGGATATGAAGGGCGAATAAGATTTGGCAAAAAAGCGGTCCGCCCCCGCGTACCGCTTTCTGCAAGAGAAGAATACCTAACGAAGGTTAGGCGGTTGTGTCCTTTTTCCGACTACAAACGCACCGGACTGCGCGTCCGAGATTTGGGAAGGAGGAGGATGCCAATGGATTATTTCCTGGCTTTTTTACTCATTGTAGCCGCAACGGGCTACATAATTGCAGTAAAAAAATAACCGCCACCGTGCTCCAAACGTAGCGGTTATTTCGCTATAGCAGGACACAACCGTCTAACGGTGTTCCCTCTTGCAGTTTTATTATACCCATTTGCGTCCTCTTTGTCAAGCAGTTTTTCTTTGTACTTGCCTGTGCATCGGCAGCCGCGGCGGCGCTGCAAAGCTGACCGCTATGCGCTGCCATTGCACACGAAACGCATTCATAATTTCTTTACAGGCACATCACACAACGATCACTGCCGGGTGGTAGGATAGCATTTGGTAAATATCGGAGGTGAATGCTATGAATCTCAAACGCTGTTTGCGCGGGCTGTTTTTGCTGCTGCTCGCAATTTTGTGCGCCGTGTTTGCCTGCAGCGGCGACGGCGGCGACTGGACGGGCTGGCTGCTGATTCCGACAGGGGTGTTCACGCTGCTTGGCATCTATGCGTTTTTGCGCGGCACCTTTCAAAAGCCGGAATAAACCCAACAGAGATTGAAAGGAGCACGCGAACATGATTTTTGCTGCTATTGCCGCTTTTCTGCTTGTGTTCTGGGTCGTCGGGTTTCTGATGCCCACAGCCGACGCGCAGCTCGGGCTCGGTGTGATTGCCGGTCTTTGCGCCGCCAATCTTGCCGCCGTAATCATGCTGTATTACAAAAAGCGGAAATAAAAACGCGGCGGCAAACGCCCGGCCGCCGCACTGCACAGCGCGTCACTGCGCACTGTGCACGATGCACTGTGCACGAAAAAAGCCGTCCGATCGGGCGGCTTTTACTGTTTACTGGATGCCGAAGAGGGATTTGAAGAACTTGCCGATCTTCTGCAGCAGATAGGTGATGTCCTTCCAGAACATCAGCGGTTTGTATTCAAACTTGTTTTCGGTCGTCACAACTTTGTTTTCTTCTTCCATAAAAAAGCCTCCGTTCGCTTCGTTTTTTTCATTATATACCGCAAGGCTCAAAATGTCAAACGGTTTTAATAATAACGCAGCACCGCCACAACCTTGCCCAAAATGGCGACCTCGTCGACGATGATCGGTTCGAACGCGTCGTTTTCGGGCTGCAGCCGGAAGTGGCCGTCTTCTTTATAAAAGGTCTTGACCGTCGCCTCGTCTTCGATCAGCGCCACCACCATATCGCCGTTGCGCGCCACGGGCGTGCGTTCGGCAAAGATGATATCGCCGTCAAGGATGCCGGCGTTCAGCATACTTTCGCCGCGGACATGCAGCGCAAAGAGCTGTTTGTCGGGCGACACATAGCCGGAATAGGGCAGATACGATTCCACCTGCTCCACGGCGAGGATCGGCTGACCGGCGGTGACGGTACCGAGCAGCGGGACGTGATGGATATTTTCCGCCTGCCCCACGATTTTGATGGAACGCTTGTGCATCGGGTTGCGGATGATATAGCCCTTTTCCTCGAGCGCTTCCAAATTGGATTGCACCGAGGAGGTGGAACGCAGGCCGACCGCCTGTCCGATTTCGCGCACCGTGGGCGGAATGCCGCTGCCGATGGTCTGCCGGAGATAATCGAGAATCTGACGCTGTACTTCATTCAATGGTTTCATAACGCGCCTCCTGTCTGATCCGGGCAAAGCACCCGAACATTTGATTTTTTCTTAGTATAACACATCTTTTTGAAAAATGCAAACATTTGTTTGCGGTTTTTTAAAAAATTTTTTGTATGTTTTTCTTTCCGGTTGCAAACACTAAGAGCAAGTTATCAAACCGGATGGAGGAACACCATGAAAAACACGAATACGACGCCGCTGAAGAAGCGGTTTTATGTGCTGCTTGCGCTGGCCGTGGTTGCCGTTCTGGGCTCTGCACTGACGGTGCGCCACATGACGCGCCGGCTCACACGGGGTCTTGCGGAATTTGCAACCGGCGCGCCGTCCACCGCCGCGCAGCAGGAGCTGTTTGACGAGCCCGACCCGCGCGATACGCAGCAGATGACTATGCCGACCGACCCGGCGCCGCAGACCGCGCAGCCGAAGACCACGCAGCCGGAAGCTACAAAGCCGTCCGCCGCCGCACCGACGACAACCGCGCCGACCACGGCCAAGGCCGCCGCAGCACAGCCGACGCAGCAGCCCCGGCTGCCGCTGGACAACACAAAGGTGATCAAAGACTACGCCCCCACCGTGCCCGTGTTTAGCAAAACGATGGGCGACTGGCGGGTACACGACGGCGTGGACTTTGCCGCAACCGAAGGTGACCCGGTGAAAGCCGTTGCCGCCGGCGTGGTGACCAAGGTGTCGAGCGACAGCGGCTGGGGCTATGTGATCGAGGTGGATCACGGCGATTTCACGGCGCGCTACTGTGCGCTGGAGCAAGGCACGACCGTTGCCATCGGCACATCTGTAAAACAGGGCGACGTGCTCGGCACGGTGGCTGTTGCGCCAAACGAAAACGCGGACGGCTGCCATCTGCACTTTGCGTGCCGCCGGGCCGGGATGCCGACCGACCCGATGGAGATTCTTGCGGCCGGGCGCGCCGGCGACTGATTGCCAAACGAAAACCTGCCGTGAAAGGGCGGCGCAAATTAGGGATCACATAGCCGCAACGGCGTGCTTATTTGTGAAATACTACGTTGCAGGGGGCGGATATCCGTCAGGATGATCCGCCCCCTGCGCCTTGTCTTTCGCAAAAATCACATCCGCTGCGGTGCGAAGCAGTTTTTTGCCTGCTATTTTTTGTCCGAACAATCTGAACGGCACAGGGTAATCCTGACGGATACCCTGTGTCGAGCAGGCAGTTCGGGCGGAAAAGAGCGGCAAAAAACCTATATGATCCCTTATTTGCACCGCCCAAAGCGGCAGGTTCGTTTTTGCTATTTGTACCACGCAAGCTTGTACGGTATGGCATAGACCGCCGCGAAATCGGCGAGCGTGGTACGTGCCGCGGACGCCGGATCGTTGATCGTGAACGCGGACGCGGTTTTGCTTTTGCCGTTCCAGCCGGTCACCACGCACCAGTGCTGGGTGCCGCCGGGCTTTTTGCAGCCGTAGATCACGGGCTTTCCGCTTTGCAGCACGTCCAGAATCTGCTGCAGCGGATCGTCCCCTGCGAGCGCCGTGTTGTAATCCGCGGGCCAGTACAGCGCGCCGCCGGGCATATAGCGCAGCGACGACGCCATTGCTTTGGGCGTCACGGCGGTGCCTTTGCGAAACGACTCCAGCATTGCAAGGCAGGTCGTTGTGCAGCCGATGGTGCCGATGGTGCCGCCGGACGTGCCGATCGCGGTGTTTTTCCAGCGCGTGTCCACCTGGCTGTAATACGGGACGCTGTAACGGATTGCCCGGGTTTGATTTGCGGCCAGATAGGCGGACGAAACATAGCCGGGGGTGCTGCCGTCATACAGAATACGGCTCCAGCCGCCGGACTGCGACAGCACGGCAACGGCGGCGCCGTCGGGCAGTTTTGCTTTCACATCGTAGCGGGTGCCGGCGCCCTTGCGCACATTCAGATTGCTGCCGCCGGCGCTGACGGTTGTCAAAAACGAGCCGTCGCGCACGGCGAGATAGTCCGCGTGGCAGTAGCCGGTTTTGTTTTCGCCGTAGCGCACGCGATACCAGTTGCCGCTTTTTTGAAGCAGCGTCACCCATGTGCCGTTTTTGAGCTTGGCCGTCACGGCCGCCGACGTGGAGGCGCCGGCGCGCACGTTGAGGTTTGCCGTACCCGTCGTCACCTTTGCCGCGGCCGGCGTGCCCGATACCGCGGACACACCCGCGCCCAGAAGACCAAACAGCACGCATACGGTCAGAAAAACAGAAAGAAAACGTTTCATGTGTCACCTCCTTTTTCGGTGAACCGAAAGGATGGTGAGATCTCACGGTCTGAGTATAGCACGATGCGCGCCGTTTGGCTAGAGGCAAAATATTGGAAACCGGCAGCCGCAGCCGGATGCAGTTTTTTCAAAGAACGCTTGAACAATTGCAAAAAGTGTGCTATGATTAAAAGACAGACAAGCGAAGGGAGCCAGACAGATGATCGATAAAGTGGAAGCCAAAATCGCCGAGCTGAAAAAGCAGCAGCGCGAAGAATATTACAGAAAAAAAGAAGCCGACCTCGCCCAATGGGGTCTCGGTCCGCAGAAAAAGGGCAAAAAGAGCGCGCCGCTTGTTGTGACGGACGAAGAGTATGAGGCGCTGATCGACGCGTCCTCGGGCGTCGGCATGCCCACGCGCAACGGCTTTGCCCGGGTGCTCAACATCGCCGCGCTGATCGTGGCCGTTGCCGGCATCATCATCGGCTTTGTTGTGGCAAATCTCCACGAGGAGATGAGCTTCCCGATCTTCATGGGCGCCGTGGTCGCCGCCGTGCTGGTAGCGCTGATCTTTTTGGGAATCGGCGAAGCGCTGCGCCTGTTGCAGCAGATCGCCGACATGCAGCGCATTGAATATGCGCGCAGACGCCCGCAGATCGTCAAGGAATTTCCGGACGAACAGCCCGAGGTGCAAACGGCGTTTTCCGTGGAAAATGTGGAGGACGTTCCCACCCACCCGTACCGCACAGTCTTTTCCCAGCCGCAGGACGACACGGTCCCGGACGCCGACGCACCGGAAACGCCCAAAAAGACGGTGGAGGACGCCACGCTCTGGGAAGAGGAACCGGCGGCAGAACCCGAACCGGAAACCGCAGACGAAGCGGAAACCGCGCCGGCAGCGCAAGCAGCAGACACCGTTGCAGAGAATTGATTTCGTTACAGAAAAAACGACGTGCTTTTCGGCACGTCGTTTTTGTTTCGGTTGTATGGTTTCTCAGTCTTCCTTGAGAAAGATCTTGTCCGCGTCAAGGTTGAAGATCTTCAGAATTTTGCCCAGGAAGTCAAACAGATCCTGATAATGCGCCTTCAGAAAATCAAAGAAGACGTTGGAAGGCAGATCCTGAACCAGCTTATCAATCGTCATAATGTTGTTCCTCCTTTCCCGGTTGGTCTTCGTTATTTCTATTATAATCCCCGGCGGCCGGATTGTCAACCGCCTTTACGGGGTACATTTCATCCGCAACTGTCTGCATTTCCGGCGGCATCGGCGCCCGGCAAACAATCTCCTGCCCCGTGACCGGGTGGAAAAGCCGCACCGACGCGCAGTGCAGCGCCTGGTGGCAAAGCCGCGCGTCCGGCGTGCCGTACATGGTGTCGCCCAACAGCGGCGCACCCAACGCCGCAAAATGCACACGGATCTGATGGGTACGGCCGGTTTCGAGCGTGATTTCAAGCAATGTATTTTTGCCGTCGGTCTTTTTGGCCGTCCAGTGGGTCACGGCTTTGTCGCCGCGCGGATCGGCTGTGCGCAGCGTTTTCATCGGATCGGGGCGATAAATCGGCAGATCAATCGTGCCGCTGCCTGTGAACAGACCCGTTGCGATGGCGAGGTAGGTCTTTTCCGGTTTGCCTGAGAGCCGCGCCGCCGCGTGGGCGTTGCGCGCACAGACCACCACGCCGCTCGTCCCCTTGTCGAGCCGTCCGACCGCCCGGAACGCGCCGGACGCGCCGTTTTCTTTTTCATACAGCGCCACGCAGTTTTGCAATGTGTCGCCCTGATGGTTGTGCGATTCGTGGATCGGCATCATGGCCGGTTTGTTGACCACCAAAAGATCGTCGTCCGCATAGAGGATTTCCGGCAGCACACTGCCCGGCAAAGCGGGGTGCGGATCGTCGGGCAGGCGCACCGTCACCGTGTCGCCCGCATGCAGCAGATCGACCGTGCGCGCGTGGGCGCCGTTGATCTGCAGCCCGTCCGGACACTGCTTGAGCGAACGGATCAGCTTCGAGGACAGCTTCGCTTCGCCTTTGAGAAAGCTGTAAAGCTTTTTGCCGTCAAAGCGGGCGTCGATCGGGTAATCGATCTGTCTCATTGACCCTTGTGGGAATACTCGTCAAGCAGCCGCGTCTTTTCATCCCACAGCTTTTGCGACAAATCCACATAGTATTTGTGCGGGTTTTCAAACCGCTTGACTTCGTCCCACAGCGTTTCCACCTGTTCAAAACAGTAGCGGCGGCTTTCGCCGATTTCGGGCACGTTATAGATCTTTTTGCCGCCGTCAAACATCTTGACCAGCAGAGGCTTTGCGGTATAGTTTTCGATCCGTTTGCGCTTCCAGGTATAGACCGGGTCAAACAGCTCATAGGGCTTTGTGTCGTCGATCGTTTCGTCAAACAGCGTGATGACGTCGGCGATCGCCTTGTTCGTTTCGTTGTCAAACAGCCGCCAGACCTTTTTGGCGCAGGGCGTGGTGATTTTTGTCACGTTTTCGCTCAGCTTGATTCTAGGCACGGGCACACCGTTTTCCTCCACGGCAACAATTTTGTAAACGCCGCCGAACACCGGCGCCGAAGCCGCCGTGATCAGCCGTTCGCCGACGCCGAAAGAATCGATCTGCGCGCCCTGAATGAGCATATCGCGGATGATCGTTTCGTCCAGCGAGTTGCTCGCCACAATCTTGCAGTCGGGGAACCCGGCGTCGTCGAGCATCTTGCGCGCTTTTTTGGACAAATAAGTGATATCGCCCGAATCGATACGGATGCCCTGCGGCCGGAAGCCGCGCGGCAACACCTCGCGCCGGAACGCTTCGATCGCGTTGGGCACGCCGGATTTGAGCACATTATAGGTATCGACCAAAAGCGTACACGCGTCGGGATATTGGCGGGCATAGGCGCAGAACGCCTCCAGCTCGTCGCCGAACAACTGGACCCACGAATGCGCCATTGTGCCGACCGCCGGCACAAAATAGTCGCGCTCCGTCAGCGTGCAGGCCGTGGCGTCCACCCCGCCGATATAGGCGGCGCGTGCGCCGTAGATGGCGCCGTCATAGCCCTGGGCGCGGCGCGAACCGAACTCCATCACCGTCCGGCCGTCCGCGGCGCGTTTGATCCGGTTGGCCTTGGTCGCGATCAGGCTTTGGTGGTTGATTGTCAAAAGCACCATTGTTTCCACAAGCTGCGCCTGGATCACCGGGCCGCGCACCGTCACGATCGGCTCGCCCGGAAAGATCGGCGTGCCCTCCGGGATCGCCCACACGTCGCAGCTGAAACTGAAGTGGCGCAGATAATCGAGAAATTCGTCGCTCATGCGCTTCTTTTTCAAAAGCGCCAGATCGGTTTCGCTGAAAGACAGATTTTGGAAATAGTCGATGAGCTGCCGGATGCCGGCCATGATGGCAAAGCCGCCGTCGTCCGGTACATGGCGGAAAAACATATCGAACCACGCGATCTTGTCGCGCATCCCGTTTTCAAAATAACCGTTTGCCATGGACAGTTCGTAAAAATCCGTCAGCATAGTCAGATTGCGTTCTTTCAGTGTGTTGCCCAAGGGAATCACTCCTCGTTTTGCTGCAGCCGAACGGCTGCGAAATATCAGATTCATTATACACGCTTTGGCGGCGAAAGGGAAGTTTTTTTCAAAAATATTTGCGCTTTTTTCCCGATTCTCATTTTGTCTGCCGTTTGATTCCAAAAGAGCAAAATCATAGTTATTGACAAAAAATGAACGGTATGATATAATCATTTTATGAACAAATAGCAAATTTTCTGCACCGTACCCCATTATTCCGATTGAGAAAATCAAAACAGGACGGGAGAAATGAATCATGCGCATCAGAAAACAGGCTTTGGGAAATCGCAATATCGTCGGCGCAAAAATTGAGGCACGAAGAAAAGAGCTTGGTATGAAACAGGTGGATCTGCTGGCACAACTGCAGGTCAAAGGGATTGAACTGACAGCCTCCGGTCTTTCCAAATTGGAAGGACAGCTTCGCTCTGTCAACGATTATGAAGTTGTGGCGATTGCGGAAATCTTGGACGTTCCGGTGACCTGGCTGCTCGGCAAAGACTGAGCCGACAAGATCCTGAAAACAGCCCCGGGGCTGTTTTTTCTTTTCCCCTTTTCTTTACTCTTGCTTTTTTGCGCAAAATGTGCTACGCTGTTTTCAGCGGAATCCCCGCAGGAAAAAGGAGGCTATGACGATGAAACGACAAAAAATATTTGCTCTTGTGCTGAGTTTGCTGCTCGTGTTTGCGCTCGTTGCGCCGGCAGCCGCCGCACAGGGCAGCGACAGCGCTATCAAAAACGTAATCTTCATGATCGGCGACGGGATGGGCGAAAACCATCTGCTGCTTGCCAAAGAGCAGGGCTACGATTTGTTTATGGACCAATCGCCCGATCTGCGCGGCCAGTCGATGACGCGCTCGTTTTCGGACGAAGTCACCGATTCCGCTGCCGGCGCCACAGCGCTGTCGTGCGGCGTGCGCAATATCAACCGCGGCCTTTGCACCTATTGGTTCGACCCGGTCGGCCTGTTTGTCCAACCGCGCATCATCACCGAGGAAGCGATCGCCCACGGGATGAAAACCGGCATTGTGACCACCGACAAAACCAGCGGCGCCACCCCGGCGGGCTATTCGAGCCACTGTGTGGACCGCTCGTTTGCAAAGCAGATCTCGTTTGAACAAATGCGCTCCGGCATCGATCTGATTTGGGGCGCGAACGAAGACGCAGCGACCGAAAAGGACGCTTTGCGCAACGGGTGGCAGTATATCACCACGAAAGAAGAGATGGACGCCCTTACGCCCGGGACCCGCAGCTTCGGCCAGTTCAGCGGCAACACCTGGTGGGAATCTGTGCCCAAGGACGACCCGTCGCCCACGCTGCAGCAAATGGGTGAAAAGGCGATCGAGCTTTTGAACGCCGACAACGAAAACGGCTTTTTCCTTATGATTGAAGGCGCGCATATCGACAAAAACTCCCACCGCACCGAGGAAGGCGTGGACTTCCCGAAAAAGATTGCCGACACCGCGTGGGCGGTCAAGGGCTTTGACAATATGATCAAAGCCGCCGTGGAGTTTGCAAAGAAGGACGGCCACACCCTCGTGGTGATCACCGCCGACCATGAGACCGGCGACCTGTATTTGGACAACGGCCGCTACACCTTCCATTCCGGTTCCCACACCGGCAACAACGTGCCGCTGCTCGTCTATGGCGCCGACGATCTGTTTGAGCCGGGCGAAGCGGTTGAAAACCGCAGCATCCCCGGCCGCGTCGCAGCGAAGCTCGGTTGGAGCAAACCGGCGTTTCCGACGATGAATCCCGGCAAAGTGCCGCAAATTCTTTGGGCAATTGTCACGCTCAAGCCGCTGCGCGATCTGATTTTTAAAAAGTAACAACCGCCAAAAAGCCCGCCGTGCAAACGCACCGCGGGCTTTTTCGTTTTTTTCGCTCAGCCGAGCAGTCCCTTTTTCAGCGTGATGGCGCCGCATTCGAACCCGGCGCTCTCCACCGCTTTGCGGATGGCGTCCGCGGGGACTTCTTTTTCTACGGTGATCACCGCGCGGTTTTGTTCGTGGTCGGCCTTGGCTTTTTTCACATCGGGCAGCGCGCACAGCGATTGTTCTACTGCGGCGGCGCAGTGGGCGCAGTGCATACCCGTGACGTTTATAATCTGTTTCATTTTGCAGTCCTCCGGCTTTTTGTTTTGCGCTGCGTTCGTTTGCAGCGGTCGTTCGTTTTGTATCGTACCGCATTTTTCCGCGTTTGTCAAGCGGCGCGGCTCAAACTTTCTCGGGAAAGAATTCCGAAAAACGATTGACTTTTCTCCCGATTTATTGTATTTTTATTGTTAGACACGATTTCTCCGGAGAGGAGCGTATTTTATGAGTAAAAACATCAAGACAACGGCGCTTGTGCTCGTGCTGCTGCTCGCGTTTTTGTGCGGCTTCGGCATGGGCAAAAACAGAGGCTTCAACCTCAACTACAACACCAACCCCACCGGCACCACCGCACCGGCTGAGGCAAAGCCGGTAACTATCACCACCGAGCCGCAAGCTGACAGCACCGACAAACCGGCTGCCGACACAGCGAAAATCGAAGTGAAGCCGGCGCCGAAAAAAGCGCCGACAACCCCCAAAGACGTGGTCGCCGCCTATAACAACGCGGTCAACACCGCAAAGCAGCGCGAAAAGCTGACGATCGTCAAAACCCGCACGCTCGACCTGACGCCCGGCGACACCAAACCGTCGATGGCCAAGGGCGCCGTGAAATCCGCACTCGAAAAAGCGGTGCAGCCGCTCGATGAAACGACGTTTACCGTTGACAAAGACAGCGAACAGACCGCGGAAGCGCTGCTGTCGCCCGTGGATCGTCTTGCCAATCTCAAGCTCAAGGGCGTCGCGGCGGCCAAAGCCAAAAAGACCGACACCGGCTATACCATCACGATCAAGCTGAACAACGAGAACGCCCGAATCAAAAACGGCAAACCGACCGTTGCAAAGCAGCACACCGCCGCGCTGACCGCGATTGACCCGACGGAGATGAAAGCCTTCGGTCTGAAACCGCAAAATATGAAATTGCAGTTCAGCGGCGGCGTGATCAAAGCGACAATCGACCGCAAGGGCCGGCTGACGAGTTGTCAGTACACCCTGCCCTTCACCGGCAAAGTCACCGGCAAGTATTTCTTCTTCGCGCTGAACACAGCGTTTGAAGGCAAAATCACGGAAAACGTCGAGCTGACCTATACCAAATAAAGCTTCCTTCAACAGCGTCCTGCGGGGCGCTGTTGTTTTGTTCTTCGACCGCGCTGACAAAAAAGTGACAAAGCTCTTGACAAAACGCTTTTAACGTGTTACTATGTTAGCGCACTAAAGCGCCGAAACAATCCGGCAGAAAAAAGGAGACGTTTTTTATGAACAAAAAGCTTATCGCACTTGTGCTCGCAGCCGTCATGGTTGTTGCCTGCTTCGCGCTTGCCGCCTGCGGCGACAAAACCACCGATCCGACCGACGCCGCTTCCTCCGATCTCGCCTATATCAAGGATAAGGGCACGCTCGTGATCGGTATCACCGACTATGCGCCGATGGACTTCCAGAAAGAGGGCAGCGAAGAATGGGTCGGCTTTGACGCGGATCTTGCCAAAAAGTTTGCCGAATCGCTGGGCGTCAAGGCGGAATTCCAACTGATCGAATGGGATTACAAGACCACCGAGCTCGACGGCAAAACCATCGACTGCGTCTGGAACGGCATGACGCTGACCGAAGAGGTCAAGACCGCCATGGACTGCTCCAAGGCTTATCTCCACAACCAGCAGATCGTGATCGTCCCGGCCGACAAGGCTGCGGATTATCAGACCGCGGAAGCCTGCAAGGATTTGCAGTTTGCAGTTGAAAACGGCTCCGCCGGCGAAGAAGTTGCAACCGAGCTGGGCTTCAAGATCACCGAGGTGGAAAACCAGGCAAGCGCACTGCAGGAAGTGGCCGCCGGCACCTGCGACGCCGCCATCATCGACTCGCTCATGGCAGGCGCCATGGTGGGCGAAGGCACCAGCTACGCCAATTTGACCTACACAGTCGGCCTCAACAACGAAGAATACGGCGTCGGTTTCCGCAAGGGCTCCGATGTTGTGGAAGTTTTCAACGCCTTCCTTGATGCCGCCATTGCCGACGGAACGGTCGACGCAATTGCCGAAACCTATGACGTACAGGCAGCGCTGATCAAATAAGCATTCTCTCATCATTGACCGGTTCCGGGGCGATGCTTCGGAACCGTGTTTGTCTTTGGAAGGAGACGCACCATGACACAGTTTTTCCAACAGTTCCCCGTGGTCTTTCAGGCGCTGAACGTCGGCTTTTTGCAAACGCTCAAGCTGTTTGGGGCAACGCTGCTCGGCGCGCTGCCGCTGGGACTTTTGATCTCCTTCGGCTCCATGTCGAAGTTTAAGCCGCTGAGCATCGTCACCCGGCTGATTGTCTGGGTTGTGCGCGGCACGCCGCTGATGATCCAGCTTTTGATCATCTTCTTTTTTCCGGGTCTCGTCTGGGGCAAACCCATCTGGGGCGGCGGCGAAAGCGGGCGGTTTTTAGCCGCAACGGTCGCGTTCATCCTCAACTACGCGTGCTATTTTTCCGAAATCTACCGCGGCGGGATCCAAAGCATCCCCGTCGGCCAGCACGAGGCCGCGCAGGTGCTCGGGCTTTCCAAATCGCAGACATTTTTCCGCGTGGTGCTGCTGCAGGTGGTCAAACGCATTGTGCCGCCGATGAGCAACGAGATCATCACGCTGGTCAAGGACACGTCGCTCGCGCGCATCATTGCGCTGCAGGAGATCATCTGGGCCGGCCAGTCGTTTATGAAGGGGTCGCACGGCATTGCCGGACAGATCTGGCCGCTGTTTTTCACCGGCGTCTACTATCTGCTGTTCAGCGGCTTGCTGACGATTTTGTTTAACCGGCTGGAAAAGAAGCTCGATTATTTCAAGGTGTAAGGAGGCGGTACCGTGGCAATTCTGGAAGTGGAAAACATCCATAAATCCTTTGGCAAAGCCGAGGTGCTCAAGGGCATTTCGTTTTCGCTGGAAAAGGGCAACGTGCTGTCGATCATCGGCTCGTCCGGCAGCGGCAAAACCACGCTTTTGCGGTGCATCAACTTTTTGGAAACCGCCGACGTCGGGCGCATCACCGTAGACGGCGACCCGATTTTTGATTCCGACGCGCCGTCGACGCTGTCTGCGCGCGAGCGCAGAGACAAGCAGCTTAAAATCGGTCTGGTGTTTCAGCAGTTCAATCTCTTTCCGCAATACAATGTGCTGGACAATGTGACGCTCGCGCCGCGGCTGCGCGCAAAGGAGCGCGCGGATTACAAGCAAAACAAAAAGCAGATCATCGGCGAGATCGAAGCAAAGGCGAAGGAGCTGCTCCATAAAATGGGTCTGTCCGACAAGCTCGACTACTATCCCTGCCAGCTTTCCGGCGGTCAGCAGCAGCGGGTATCCATCGCGCGGGCGATGGCGCTCGAGCCGAAGATTTTGTTTTTTGACGAACCGACAAGCGCGCTCGACCCGGAGCTGACGGGCGAAATTCTCAAGGTGATCCGGGAGCTGGCAAAGGAGCACATGACGATGGTCATTGTGACGCACGAGATGAACTTTGCCAAAGAGGTGTCGGATCACATTGTGTTTATGGATCAGGGCGTGATTGCCGAAGAGGGCCGCGCAAACGATCTGTTTGAAAACCCGCAGTCGGAACGGCTCAAAGCGTTTCTCAACAATCTGAAAAACTAAACCAAAAGGACTGCCGCGGCAGTCCTTTTTCATGGCGCTTGCAATCCGGCGCCTTTTTTGCTATACTGAGAAAAACGAACGAAGGGAAGCGATTTTATGAAGCTGCGCAAATGGGCGGCATTGCTGCTTGTTGTGGTCAGCGTCCTGCTGCTTTTCACCGGCTGTTTCCAGATGCAGGGGCCGGACGAACCGTACAGCGACCCGTACGCCCAGTCCACATCGGTTGCACCGACCCAGACCAAAGCGCCCACACAGGAGGCGCCGGCTGACACACGCACGACCTCGCCGCCGGCAGATACACTTGACGAAGACGGCTCATATACGTCCAAAGAGGACGTGGCGCTGTATATCCACCTTTACGGCCGCCTGCCGCAGAATTTCATTACGAAAAAGCAGGCGCAAGCGCTCGGCTGGTCGGGCGGCAGTCTGGAACCCTTTGCCCCCGGCAAAAGCATCGGCGGCAGCCGGTTCGGCAACTATGAAGGCCTGCTGCCGGACGCACCGGGACGGTATTACACGGAATGCGACATCGACACGCGCGGCAAAAGCAAACGCGGCGCGAAGCGGATTGTGTTTTCCAACGACGGCCTTGTTTATTACACCGCCGACCACTACGCGAGCTTTACGCTGCTGTACGGGGAGGAATAACGGATGACCTATGTGTTTATTGACGGCGAAAAGATTCGGACCAACGACGATCTGCACGCGGCGTTCAAAGCGGCCATTCCCCTGCCCGACTGGTACGGCAACAATCTGGACGCGCTGCACGACGTATTGACCGATCTGCCCGCCCCCATTGGCGTGATTGCGGTGAATCTGACCCAGTTGCAAAAGCACCTCGGCCGCCGCTGCGGCGGATTTTTGCGGCTGATGCGCGAGCTGAACGCGCGGGAAGTGATCCGGTTTTGTCCGTTTGCGTTTGATGAGATCGAGAAAGATACCGATTGAACCGCCGCTTTCTTTTGTTTCTTTTCTTTCCCGCGAAAGAAAAGAATGCCCGCGCGGCGAGCGCATAATAAAACAACAACACCCGCCCTCACGGACGGGTGTTTTACTGTAATAATTGCTTTGTAGCGGTGGCCCCGCGGGCCACGATACAGTTATAAGTAAGCGATAACAGTCGCCCACGGGGCGACCGCTACCATCTTGCTTTCTTGCCATCTTGCTTTCTTGCCATCTTGCTTTCTTGCCATCTTGCTGTCAACTCATTCCACTGTCACCGACTTTGCCAAATTCCGTGGCTTGTCGATATCGCAGCCGCGATAGCGGGCGGTGTAGTAGCTGAGCAGCTGCATCGGCAGCACTTCGAGCGTGACGGCAAAGAGCGGATCGGTTTCGGGGATCAGCAGCCGGAAATCCACTTCTCCCATCGCGTCGGTGTGGCCGGCGGTGGAAACGGCCAGCACCCGGGCGCCGCGGGCTTTCACTTCCTTGATGTTGCTCATCGTTTTCGAAAACACGTCGTCGCACGCGGCGAGCGCCACAACCAGCGTCCCCTGCTCGATCAGAGAAATGGTGCCGTGCTTGAGCTCGCCGGCGGCATAGGCTTCGGAGTGGATGTAGCTGATCTCCTTGAGCTTGAGCGACGCTTCCATCGCGCAGGCGTAGTCGAGGTTGCGGCCGATGAAATAGGCGTGTTCGAGCGGAATGAACATCTGGGAAAGCTCTTGGATCTGCGCGTCGCACTGCGAAAGCGTTTCGCTGATTTTGGCGGGCAGCGCTTCGAGCTCCGCAACATACGCGCGGCGCGCTTCTTCGCTGAAAAGGCCGCGTTTTTCCGCAAGATAGCCGGCAAGCAGATAGAGCACCGCCACCTGCGCGCTATAGGCTTTGGTGGTCGCCACGGCGATTTCGGGGCCGGCGTGGGTATAGATCACGCTGGTTCCTTCATTGGCGATAGACGAGGAGACAACGTTGACGATGCACAGCGTTTTGCAGCCGCGTGCGTTGGCGAGCCGCAGCGCAGCGAGGGTGTCGGCCGTTTCTCCGCTCTGACTGATGACGATAACCAGTGTTTGCGCATCGAGCACCGGGTCGCGGTAGCGAAACTCCGAGGCGATGTCGATCTCCACCGGCAGACGCGCCAGCTTTTCCATGACATATTTTCCCACAGCGCCGGCGTGATAGGCCGAACCGCACGCCACAATTGCCACACGATGCAGGGCGCGGATATCGTCGTCCGTCAGCCGGAAGTCTTCGAACACGATCCGCTTGTCGGCGCTGATGCGCGGAGAAACCGTGTCGGCAAACGCCTGCGGCTGCTCCATGATCTCTTTGAGCATAAAGTGTGCATAGCCGCCCTTTTGCGCAGCGGAAAGATTCCATGCGATGCGCGTGGGCTGCTTTTCGATCGCTGCGCCGGTTTTGTCAAAGAACACCGCGCCGTCTTTCGTCACCAGCGCAGTCTCGCGGCCGTCCATGTAATATACGTCGTTCGTATGCTCCAAAATCGCCGTGACGTCGGAACCGATAAACGTGCCGGTTTCACATACGCCGAGCACAAGCGGACTGCCCCAGCGCGTGCAGACGATCTGATCGGGGAAATCGCTGCACAGCACGCAGATGGCATAGGCGCCCTCGAGCTGCCCGGTCACTTTGCGCACGGTGGACACAAAGTCGCCGTCGTATACCCGGTCAAGCAGATGGGCGATCACCTCGGTGTCGGTCTCCGACCGGAAAACAACGCCGTCCGCCTGCAGGTCGGCTTTGAGCTGCAGATAGTTTTCAATAATGCCGTTGTGGACAACACAGAACCGCCCGCTGCCGCTTTGGTGCGGATGGGCGTTGGCGTCGCTGGGTTTGCCGTGGGTCGCCCAGCGCGTGTGGCCGATGCCGACCGTGGCCGGGCTTTGGTGTTCCGACGCCACAAGCGACGCGAGATAGCTGATGCGTCCGCGCGTTTTGGTGATGCGCAACGCGCCGTTTTCCACCACAGCGATGCCCGCGGAGTCATAGCCGCGGTATTCGAGTTTTTCCAATCCATCCAGTAAATACGGGACCGCGCGGTTGACACCGGCGTATCCGACAATTCCACACATACAATTATCTCCCTTGTTGTATTCGGCGTTCCTTTTCAGTATAAGACGCCAGACAGGAAGATTATACCTGTTTTGCCCGGAGAAATCCACCATCTGGCGGAAAGTTTACACACGATTCACACGGTCGCAACAGATCGTGCCATGAACGAAAAAAGGCAGCCCTTTCGAGCTGCTTTTTTGAACAATCGGTAAATTACACACCGCCGCCGACGGAACCGTCCCAGGTATCCACATCGGTCGCTTTCTTTTCTTCTTCGTCAAACCAGCGGACCGTGACGGCCTTGGTTTCGGTGAAGAAGCGGAATGCATCCTTGCCCAGACAGTGCAGATCGCCGAAGAAGGACTTTTTGTGACCTGTGAACGGGAAGACGCCCACCGGTACGGGGATGCCCACGTTGACGCCGGTCATGCCGCCGTCGGTGCGCTTGGTGAATTCGCGGGCATAGTAGCCGCTTTGGGTAAAGATGACCGAGCCGTTGGCAAACGGGTTGCGGTTCATCAGAGCAAGGCCTTCCTCGAAGTTTTTGACGCGCTTGATGCAAAGCACGGGTCCAAAGATCTCCTGGGTGCCGACGGTCATGTCTTCGGTCACGTTGTCAAGGATTGTCGGTCCGATATAGAAGCCGTTTTCATAGCCTTCCACTTTGCAATCGCGGCCGTCGAGGACCATCGTTGCGCCCTCTTCGAGTCCCTTGTTGATCCAGCCGAGCACACGCTCTTTGTGTTTTGCGGAAACCACGGGGCCGAGCTTGCTGTCGGGTTCATAGGCGGGGCCGACCTTCAGCTCGCTGGCGTATTGCTTGATCAGCGCAACCAGCTTGTCGGCGATGGATTCCTGCGCAACGACCACAGGCAGCGCCATGCAGCGTTCGCCCGCGCAGCCGAACGCGGAGTTGATGATACCGCGCGCGGAGCGTTCCAGCGCTGCGTCTTCCAACACAAGGGCGTGGTTTTTCGCTTCGCACAGGCACTGCACACGCTTGCCGTTGGCGGCAGCGGTGGAATAGACGTGCAGACCGACCTTGGTGGTTCCAACGAAGGTGATGCCGCGGATGTCGGGATGATGCAGGAAGATGTCGGCTTCCACACGCGAGCAGGTCACAAGGTTGACAACGCCCTTCGGCAAACCGGCTTCCACCAGCAGTTCAGCCAAACGCATGGCGGTCATCGGGGTCATGGAGGCGAGCTTGAGCACGATGGTGTTACCCGCAGCGATGCAGCACGGCGTCATCCAGCCCATCGGGATCATGCCCGGGAAGTTGAACGGCACGATGCCGGCAAACACGCCGACCGGCTCATAATAGAGGGTCGTATCATAGCCGGAGGAGGTGTCGCGCATCGCGTCGCCAAGCGTCAGCGACGGCGCGGACAGCGCGAGTTCGACCGGCTCCTTGACTTTGAGGATATCGCCCTTCGCTTCGGCCAGCACCTTGCCGTGCTCCACCGCGCAAAGCGTTGCCAGTTCGTCCATGTGTTCGATCAGCAGTTCGCGGAACTTATACAGCACCTGCACACGCTTCATCACGGGTGTGTTGGACCAGGCGGGGAAAGCGGCCTTTGCCGCAGCGATTGCTTCTTCCACTTCCGCCTCGGTGCAGCAGGGCGTCTGCGCGATCACTTCGCCGGTGCTGGGATTATAAACGTCCATATACTTATCGGTTTTGGACGTTTTCCATTCGCCGTTTGCAAAATACTTAAGTTGTTTGATTTCTGCCATAATCAGCATCTCCTTCGTGTAAAAGATTTACCTTTTAATATTAAGCCATTTCCCCGAAAAAATCAATAGCTATCCGAGAAAAAAGCGAAAGAGCAGCCCGCCAGCCCGTCCGCTTTGCCGCATCTGTCCGCACATGCCGCAAAATATTCGAACAAATGTTCGTTTTTCTCTTGACAAACGCGTATCCGATCTCTATAATAGAAGGTGGAAATGAGCCGCATCGTTTCCGGGGAGGCATGCCGCTGCTTCCCGATTTTGCGCTGTATGAAAAGACAGCGTTTTATTTTTTTGTTTCGGAGGGAAAAATGCATACCATACCAATCCATGTATCGGGCAAAGTTGCGCTTTGCCCCAAGCGTTATCTCATCTCCTCCAACAGCGACTATGTGCTGCAGTTCACATTTGACAGCGAGTGGGACGCTTCCCCGGTCAAAACCGCCCGTGTGATTTTCGACGAGCAGTGCGTGGATCTCGCGTTTTCCGGCAACACCGTCGCGCTGCCGAAGATCCCGGCGTGCACATCGCTTGCGGTCGGCGTATTCAGCGACAGCCTTGCCACCACCGCGGCAGAGCTCGGCTGCATCGTTTCCGTGGCTGACAGCGACGCCTCGGTGCTCGATCCGCTGGAGGAAACACAGTACACCCAGTTGTTCGCGATGCTCAACGCCGCGGCGAACAAGGCTATTTCGTCGCTGTCACTTTCCGCGGACACGCTGACGATCGCGTTTTCCGACGGGAGCAGCCAGACCGTTTCCGTCTCCTCCTTGCGCGGCGCCGCCCTGCTGCCGCAACCGCTGGCGACAGACGAGGGAAAGGTTGCCGCGGTTGAAAACGGCGTCTGGACTGCAAAGGCGCTGCCGAACATCGACACGTGTATCACCGCGTGGATGGACGCCAACTTCGCGTCGTACTGCGCCAAAAACGGCGTTGCCACACTTTCGGCGGAAGGGGTGAGCTTCTGATGGCAGACTACCGCGTTTCCGGCGAACAACTCAAATCCATCGCCGACGCGATCCGTCAAACCGGCCGCACAAACCAGCCGCTGCGGTTTCCCGACGGCTTTACCGCCGCCATCGGTTCGCTGGCCGGCGGCGGCAGCGGCGGCACCGACACGTCAGACGCCACGGCAACCGCAGCAGACATTTTGGACGGCAAAAGCGCTTATGTAAACGGTGAAAAAGTGATCGGCACCTTTGTGCCGGACGGCTACCAACTGCTGACCGGTACGCTGACCGTTTCGGAACCGACGATGGATTTGTTTTTCGAAGATCTCCCGTTTGAACCCGAAGGCGCCGTCATCTATCATAAAGCCGGGCAGAACGCCACCTATGGTGTCAGCGGCAGCTATTTGCTGCTGTTTGGGTACGGGACAACCGAAAACCGCTACAATATTGCGCTTTCGTGGAAATCAAACGCCAACAAACAGTCGGCCCTCTACGTCGATTGGTACGAAGAGGTTTTGTCGTTGACAACCGACGGGCGGTTCAACGGCCCGTACAACTATATGATTTGGGGCAAATAAAGGAGGGCAACCGGATGCAGGAACCATTGATCTATCCTTTTCGCGTGATGCGAATCACCCAGCGCTATGACGGCACAACGAGCCATTTGCCCCACACGACCGGCACGCCGCAGGATTTTCCCGTTGACGAAGCCGGCGCGGACGGCGGCCGCGATCCGGTCTTTGCGCCGTGCGATTGTGTGGTCAGACGCATTTGGGGCGTTGGCGGAAGCGGCGTCAACACCCTTTGGGTGGAAAGCCGGAAAAAAGTCCGGCTGGCAAACGGAAAAACAGCGGTTGTCACACTGCAGCTCACCCACCCGAACGACGGCGATCTCAGGCGGCTGCAGGTTGGACAGACGATAAAAAAAGGCGACGTGCTGTGTCGCGAAGGTACCGACGGCGCAAACGGCAACCATATTCATCTGTCGGTCGGCACCGGCAAAATGAAAGGCAGCGGCTGGACCAAAAACAGTCTGGGCAAATGGGTGCTGACAACAACCGGGAAACCGCTGAAGCCCGAGGAGGCCTTCTTTGTGGACCGCAGCTTCACATGCGTGCGCGACAGCGCCGGGCTGGCGTTTTCGTTCTTGCAAAACGGCACACGAAGCTGCCGCTTTCGCGTCACGGCACCGCTGCTGCGGGTACGCAGCGGACCGGGCACCGCCTGTTCTGCGCTGCCGTTTTCCGCGCTGAGCGCCGACGCGCAAGCGCAAATCTACCGGCTGGCCGGTGAAAAGGCCAACGGGTATGTCAAAGGCGTGGTGTTCACGGCGCTCGAAATCCAAAACGACTGGGCAAAAACGGCGTCCGGCTGGGTGTGTCTGCGGTATTGCGAGGCGGCGGCATGACGGATACCGTAATCGTTTCGCTCCTCTCGCTGGCAGGAACGCTTTGCGGGACGTTGGGCGGCATACTGGCGTCGGGCAAGCTGACGAACTACCGCATTGCCCAGTTGGAACAAAAGGTTGAAAAACACAACCAACTGGTGGAGCGCACCTATTGTTTGGAACAGGCGCAGCAGCTCACCGAAGAGCGGCTGCGTGTGGCGAACCACCGGATCAGCGATTTGGAACGAAAGGAGGAACAGATATGAACTGGGACTGGAGCCTGATTGCAAACGCGGCCGTTACCCTGCTTTGCACGGCGATTCTGGTGTTTTGCGTGCCGGTGCTCAAAGCGCGGCTCGGCGAGGAGCGGTTGGAAAAGCTGCAAAACTGGATCGCTGTCGGCGTGCAGGCCGCCGAGCAGTTGTTTGGCAAAGGCGAAGGACAGCGTAAAAAGGAGTATGTGCTTTCGCTCCTTTTGAGCAAAGGACTGGTGCGCGATGTGGACGACGTAACCGCGCTGCTGGAAAGCGAAGTCTATGAGATGAACCGGCCGGCATAACCGCATAAAAACCGGACAGCCTTTGCGGGCTGTCCGGTTTTGTTATTTGCTTCGCTTGATTTTGCCGACGATATAATCCGTGCCGACGTCCGCGGCAAGGCGGAACGGTCCGTCGGCACCGGAATCCCAGATATGGAGATAAGCCACAGCGGTCTGCGTGCCGAACCAGGTCTTATACGGATAGATGATATAGAACAGACCCGAGCCGGCGTAATCGAAGCCCTTGGTACCAAACGATGCACGCCAGCCGTAGATGTCGTGCTTTTTGTCGTATTCCCCGGCCTGATAAAACGAGAGCACGTTGCCCTCCACGCCCGCTTTGTGTCCTTTGAGCTGCATGCGCTGCGGCGGCACTTCGGCGTCGATGGCAAAAACATGATACGGCATAAACGAGGATTTCACCATTTTGTAGGTGCTCAAAATCCAAACGCGCAGCTCGTCGAAATAGGTCATCGTCTGGATGCCGTACAGCGTGTTGCCGGTATAGAGGAAATATTTGCCGCTGCCCTTTTCCGGGCCGCTTTTGTGGGCACCGCCGCTTTGGCCGGGCACAGGTTTGCCAAACGTGTCCCACCAACCGTCCACGTCATACTGCACCAAGACCTGATAGTCGTTGTCGCGGCGCGTTTCGTTGCCGGCAATGATATAGCCCGCGGTCAGCAGCTTTTTGCCCTTGCCCGCTTTTTTAAACGACGGACCGAACGCCAAACCGTCGATGCCCGTGCAGCCGTAGCGGTGGTCGGTGCTGTCGGCGGCGGCTTCGAATTTACCGTTGCCGTTGACGTCATAGCGGTAGTCGGTGTCCACCGCTTTGAGATAGACGCTGCGCGCCACACGCGTATCCCGCCAGCTCAAACCGGGTTTTGTAATTCGCTTCGTGTTGAACATCACGATATAAAAACCTGCGCGGCCGGTCGGGTAATAGCTGCAATAGAGAAACCCGTCGTCGCCCAGCGCCAGATCGCCCAGATGGCCTTCAAACCCGCTGACCGTGCCAAGCACATTGCCGTCCATGTCGCACTTGACAAGGATGGACGTGTAGGAATAATAGACCACGCTTTTTTCCGGATCTACGGCGATGCCCTGGCAGTGTTTGACATCCCAGTCGCCGCCCATCAGCGAAAGCGGCAGCAGATCGATCAACGTCAGATTGTCCATATCGATCACCGGCGCCTGGGTCACCGGCGGTTCGGTTGTCGTGGTCGGTGCGGTTGTGGTGGTCTCGGTTGTAGAGGGCGGCGCGGTCGTCGTTGCCGCGGTTGTGTGATAGGACACGCTCACGTCGGGGATTGTGGTCGTTGCGGGATGCTGCTGCCGAAAGACGAGGAATGCGCCGACCGACGCCGCCAGAAACAGCAGCACGATCGCAAGCGTTGCCATACGTTTTTTCATGGGTTTCCCGCCTTTCTGTGTGTTGTTTCAGATGTAAAAAAATTGCCAAGAGCGTGCCCCTGGCAATTCCTTTTCTTTCGATCAGGCAAGGATCTCGCCCATCAGACCCGGCGTGCAGCCGGCAGCGTTGGATTCGTCGGTGTCGATATGCATGGCAAGCGCATAGTTTTTGCTCACGCGGACGACCACGTCGCCGAAAATCAGCGAACGCTCCGGCGTATCAACTTTGACCGAGACGATCTGCTTGTCCGCAAGGCCGTATTTTTCGGCGTCTTCCGGGGTGGCGTGGATGTGGCGCTTGGCGATAATGACGCCGTCTTCCAATTCCACTTCGCCCTTCGGGCCGACGAGTTTGCAGCCTGCGCTGCCCTTGAGGTCGCCGGATTCACGGATCGGCGCCTTCACGCCGATGGCGCGGGCGTCGCCGGCGGAAAGCTCCACCTGGGTTTCCGGACGGACGGGACCGAGAATCGACACGGCGGGGAAGCTGTTTTTCGGGCCGATGACCTGGACGCGTTCTTCACACGCAAACTGGCCGGGCTGGGACAGGTCTTTTTTATGGGTCAGTTCATAGCCTTCGCCGAACAGAATGTCGAGCACACGGCGGCTGACATGAACGTGACGCGCGGATGTTTCGATCAAAACGGGTTTCTGCATAGTTTTGTTCCTCCCAAAAAAGCTCATACTCGTTACCGCTAAGCAGCAGTCTTGGTCTATTTTACAACAAATCCCCGTGGAATGCAACCGCCTTGCAAAATTTTTTGCACAAAGGCGAAAAATATGCTATAATGAAAAACAGAGAAAGGCAGGAAAGGAGTGGTTCCCATGCCGGACGCCATGGCGCTTTTGCATGCGCAGTGCAGCAGTTGCCAAAACTGTCCGCTCGGCAAAACGCGCACGAACCTTGTTTTCGGCGTCGGGTCGCCGACGGCAAAGATTTTGTTTGTGGGCGAAGGCCCGGGCGAACAGGAGGATTTGCAGGGCGAGCCGTTTGTCGGAAAAAGCGGCCAACTGCTCGACAAATATCTATCGCTGATCGATCTTGACCGCAGCGGCAGCAAAATCTATATCGCAAACATTGTCAAATGCCGGCCGCCACACAACCGCGACCCGCAGCTGGAGGAAAGCGAAGCGTGTATGCCGTGGCTGCGCAAACAGGTGCGTATTTTACGCCCGCGCATCATCGTGTGTCTCGGCCGGATCGCGGCGCAGCGGCTGATGGATCCGGACTTTCGCGTCACACGCGAACACGGACAGTTTCGAGAAAAGGGCGGCATCTGGTTTATGGGCACGTTTCACCCGGCGGCGCTGTTGCGCAACGCGGCGCAAAAGAAGGACGCGCTGGCCGACTTTCAGGCACTGCGGGACAAAATGGCGCAGCTCAACCTGCTGGACGGGGGCTAAAATGCGCAAAGACACTTGCATTTTCCGGGAATCAATGGTATCATTTCAGTGGGTCGTGTCACGCACGGCGCACTGATTTTTTTCAGTAAAGGAGAACCCGTATGGCTAAGGAGAAAAAAGCGACGGCCGATTTGCCGCAGCATCCGAACAAGATCGGCATCAAGGAAGGCATGGGTTATATGCTCGGCGACGCCGGCAATCTGTTCGTGCTGACCTATGTGTCCTATTGTCTCAAGCTGTTTCACACCGACGTGCTCGGCTTTTCCGGCACGAAATCCGCAAGGCTGTTTTTGTTTACCCGTCTGTGGGATGCGATCAACGACCCGCTGTGGGGCATGATCGTTTCCAAGCGCAAGCCCTCCAAGGACGGCAAGTTCCGTCCCTATCTCAAATGGGTCTGTGTGCCGCTCGGCATTTCGGCGCTGCTGTGCTTTGTGGACTTTTCCAAGTTCACCCAAAACCAGATTCTCATCACCGTGCTTGCGTATGTGACCTATATCGCGTTCGGCATGCTTTATACCGGCATGAACATCCCGTTCGGCTCGCTCGCGTCGGTCATCACCGACGACCCGGACGGCCGCACCCTGTTGTCTACATTCCGCTCCATCGGCGGCGGCATCGGCGGGGCTGCGCCGCTGTTGGTCGCGCCGCTCGTAATCTATGTTAAAACCGTCAACACCGCCGGCGAAACGGTCAAGGTGGCCAGCGGCACCCGGATGCTGCTGTTCGGCGTGGTGATGGCGTGTCTTTCCATCACGTTTTATCTTTGGTGCTACAAAGCGACGAAAGAGCGCGTGCCCTCGGAGGAAAACCCGAACGTCGATCTCAAAAAGACCTATCTCGGCCTTTTAAAGAGCCGCCCGTTCGTGTCCGTGGCGCTGGCCGGCATTTTGATCAGCGGCCAGTTGCAGTTCGCGTCGCTCAACCAGTATCTGTTTAAAAACTACTTTGAAAACCCGAACCTCTCCGTCATCGGCACCATGGCGAACTATGCGCCGATGGTCGTCATGATTTTGCTGACGCCGAAACTTGTCAAACGGTTCGGCAAAAAGGAACTGGCCGGCACCGGCTCGTTCTTTGCCGCCGCCGCGGCTGTGGCTATGTTCTTCGTTACCCCGCACCTCGAC
>CACWJV010000002.1 GCA_902761265.1 Oscillospiraceae bacterium
CTCCACATAGTTGAGATCGAGCAGCCAGTCGGCGTTGTTGACCATCAGCGCTTTGCCGTCGGAAAAATCAATAAAGCGGCTCATCTGCTTTTTGAAGCAGTCGCAGTTGTGCTGAATGGTCTCTTTGGTCATCATCTGGCGCATATCGGTACGGCCCGAGGGGTCGCCGATCATCGCCGTGCCGCCGCCGATCAGAGCGATGGGCTTGTTGCCCGCCATCTGCAGCCGCTTCATCAGGCACAGCGCCATAAAATGGCCCACATGCAGCGAATCCGCCGTGGGATCAAAGCCGATGTAAAAGACCGCCTTGCCGTTGTTGACAAGATCGCGGATCTCCTGTTCGTCCGTTACCTGCGCAATCAGACCGCGCGCAACCAGTTCTTCATATATTTCCATGGGAATACATCCTTTCTTTTGGGTGTTTTATTTATAGTATTATTTTCGGATTCAAGCGTAATACGCCAACAGCTCCCGCGCCGACGCGCGCGTGGCGTCTGTGACAAGATCGCCGCCGATCAGCCGGGCGATCTCCGTTTCGCGGCCGGCGTCGTCCAACGGCGTCACCCGGGTGTGGGTCGCGCCGCCATCAAGCGATTTTTCCACCAGCAGATGGCTGCCCGCCGCCGCCGCAATCTGGGCAAGATGGGTGACGCAAAGCACCTGTCTGCCGGTTGCAACCTTGCGCAAACGGTCGGCGATCCGGCTGGCGGCGCGGCCGCTGACGCCGGTGTCGATCTCGTCAAAGATCATTGTTTCGCCGTCATGCGCCGAAAGCACACAGCGGATGGCGAGCATGATGCGCGACAGTTCGCCGCCCGACGCGATTTTGCCGATGCCCTTTAACGGTTGTCCGGGGTTGGCGCTGAAGCAAAACTCCACGTCGTCCATCCCGTTTTCGGTCGCGTTTTGTTCGCGGAATTCCACCCGGAACTGCGCGGCGGGCATATCGAGCGCCGTCAGTTCCTGCGTCACCTTTTGTTCAAACGAGCGCGCCGCCGCTTTGCGGCAGTCGGTCAAACGGTCGCCCAGCCGTAACAGCTCGTCGCTCATGGAATCCTCCAACGCTTCGAGTTCGGCGATTTTCTGTTCGGAAAACGCAATATTGTCATATGCTTCTTTGGCTTTTTGCAGCGTCTCAAGCATCGCTTCTTCGCTGCGGCCGTATTTTTGTCCGAGCCGGTAAAGCTGATCGAGCCGCTGTTCGATCGTGTCGATATCGGTGTCGTCGGCTTCTTCCGCGTCCAGCGTCCGCCGGGCGGCTGCGGCGCAGTCTTCCAGGTCATACCGCACGTTTGCGACCGTGGTTTCAAACGCGCGAAAGCTGTCGTCGCCGTCGGAAAGCTGCGCCAGCGCGCTCGAGAGCGTATAGAGGTTTTGCAACAATCCGCCGCTGTCGTCGCCGTCGATGACGGCACACACGGCCTGCAGCGACTGCAGCCGTTTTTCTTTGTTTTGCAGCCGCTTTTTTTGCAACAGCAGCGCTTCGTTCTCGCCAATTGTGATATGCGCATCCTCGAGCTCGCGGATTTGGAATGCGAGATAATCGAGCTTTGCGCCCTTGTCCGCGTCGGCCTTGCGCAACCGGTGGAGTTGTTTTTTCACATCCCGCAGCGCGCGGTACTGCGATTGGTACTGCGCTTTGAGTTCACCGCTTTGGGCGAGCGTGTCAATATAGTCGAGGTGCTTTTCCTTTTGCAAAAGATGCTGGCTGTCGTGCTGGCCGCAGATGGTTACCAGTTCGTGGCCGAGCTGACGCAGCATAGCCGCCGTGACGGTTTTGCCGCCGATTTTGCAACTGCTTTTGCCGTCCGCGGAGATCGTCCGCGAAATCAGCAGTTCGTCGTCCGGCTCCAGCTCGAAGCTTTCGAGCACCGCTTTTGCCGCCGGGGAAAGGCTGTCGAAATAGGCGGTAACTTTTGCGCGCGTCTGTCCGGCGCGCACCACGTCGCGGCCGGTGCGTTCGCCGAGCACGGCGTTGATTGCATCTATAATGATCGATTTACCGGCGCCGGTTTCGCCGGTCAAAACAAGCAAGCCTTCGCCGAAGCGCAGGGACGCGCGTTCGATGACGGCCACGTTTTCAATTGTCAGCTCGCGCAGCATCCGCTTCGCCTCCTTGTTCGGTCTTTGTTTCGTTTAATTGCCGCCGTGTTCGGCAAAGCTTTGCATCAGCCGGCACACATCCTGGGCGCCGAGACTGTCGCGGCAAAGCACAAAGATGGTGTCGTCGCCGGCGAGTGTGCCGAGAATCTTGTCGGAATTCATATGGTCCACCGCGGCGCACGCAGCGTTTGCCATGCCGGAATAGCACTTGATGGCGACCATATTGCCCGCAAAATCGGCGTGCAAAACCGAGTGGGTCAAAATAGAATAGTATTTGCCGGAGACGTCCTGCATCTCCTGGCGCACCGCGGCGTAGCGGTACTGGCCGTCTGCCACGGGAGATTTGACTAATTTGAGCGCTTTGATATCGCGCGAAACGGTCGCCTGGGTCACCGTATAGCCCAGCGCGCCGAGTTTTTGCATCAGTTCGTCCTGCGTGCCGATATTCTCCTGTTCAATGAGCTGCAGAATCGCTTCCTGTCTGCTGTTCTTCTTCATCATGTTTCTCCTTCCCCTGCCGTCACACGCGGCGTTCCACCATTTTTCTGGATAGTATATCGGTAAAGCTCTCGGCTTTGATGCGGATGATCTTGCAGCCCCGGCTGGCACGCCGGATCAAAAAGGTGCTGCCCTTGGAAATACGGACGCTCTCCTCGCCGTCGCACGACAGCAGCGGCACACACAGTTCCGGATTGCGGATCTCCACCGTCAGCGTTTTTTCCGGGCGGAACATCATCGAGCGCGCAAACAGCGAATGGGTGCAGATCGGGGTGAGCAAAAGCGTTTCGATCGCCGGGTCCACCACGGGGCCGCCGGCCGACAGCGAATAGGCGGTTGAACCGGTGGGCGTTGCAAAAATCAGGCCGTCGGCAAAATAGTCGTTGACCTTTCTGCCGTCGCAATAAACGGTGATGTCGCACATTCTGAGCGACACGCCGCGCGCAAACACGGCGTCGTTGAGGCAATAGAACTTTTCCCGCAGCGTATCGTTCTGGTAATGCTCCACACAAAGCATCATGCGCCGGTCGATCGTGTAGCTGCCGTCGATCAGATGGCTTAAAAGCGGAAGCTCTGTTTTTTCAAGACCGGCCAGAAAGCCGAGATTGCCGGCGTTGATGCCGAGGATCTCTTTGTCATATCCGGACGCGACGTGCGCTGTGTGGATAAAGGTGCCGTCGCCGCCGACCGCGATAAACAGATCGCATTGCTCCCATGCCTCGTCGTCCGGCAAAAACCGGACGGGAAAGGCGCCGAACACAGGCTGCATCTCTTCTTCCATCAGCACCGTCGCACCGAGGCGGTGGAGTTCTTCGATCACCTTGGCAGTCACGTCGAACGCGTGCGCACGGGTCAGATTGACCCGGACGGCGATTTTCATAGACATAGCGGCACCTTCTTTCAAAATCATTTCTTGCTGATCTGCGATCATTGTAAGTCAACAGTCGTCAGTCGTCAGTTTGAGCAGCGCCGATCAGGGATCGGCGATTCGTTCGCCGGTCACGCCGGATATATATTTGTCTCAGAGAGTTACCGGAAACCGGAAACCAACGTTTTCCAACTTTTCCTGTTTTCTCTCTATTTCTACATTTCTGACTTTTTACTTGGAATATTGGTAACTTGGTAACTAATTACGAACAATTGCCCCAACGGTGGGCTTTTCCGTGGTTACCAAACAGTTACCAAACCGGTTACTAGGCTGTTACCAACACTCGTTTCGTTGCTTCTTTGCGTCCGTTTCTACTAACGACTAACGACTGTCGACTGTTGATTGTTATTGATCGAGCGCGTTATGCGACGCCGCAACGATCTCAGACGGCGTGACGGTCAAAAACGACTGCGCGTCGTCCGTCTTTTTCACAAGCACTAAGTATTCGATATTGCCCTGCGGGCCTTTGACCGGGGAATAATCGAGCGAAAGGACCGAAAAGCCCGTGTCGAGCAAAAACTGTACAATGTCGGACACGACCTGCACATGGACGCTTTGGTCGCGCACCACGCCTTTTTTGCCCACGTTTTCGCGTCCGGCTTCAAACTGCGGTTTAATCAGGCACACCGCCCGTCCGCCGTCTTTGAGCAGCGTTCGCATCACCGGCAAAATCAGCCGCAGCGAGATAAACGACACGTCCACCGAGGCGAAGTCGATCCCTTCCGGAATCTGTTCGTTCGTCACATAGCGGAAATTGGTGCGCTCCAGATTGACCACACGGGGGTCTTCGCGCAGCTTCCACGCGAGCTGGCCGTAGCCGACGTCAATCGCATAGACCTTCTTTGCGCCGTGCTGCAGCATACAGTCGGAAAACCCGCCCGTCGACGCGCCGATATCCATACAGACGCAGTCGTTGAGCGTCACGCCGAACACGTCCACCGCCTTTTGCAGCTTGAGTCCGCCGCGCGAGACAAACGGCAGTTTTTCGCCGCGTACCTCCAGACAGTCGTCCGCTTTGACCGTGTCGCCGCTTTTGAGCGCTTTTTGGTTGTTGACATAGACCTGTCCGGCCATAATCAGCGCTTTTGCCTTTTCGCGGCTTTCCGAAAAGCCGCGCTCAACCAGCGCCACGTCGAGCCGTTTTTTTTCCGTCATTGGTGTGTCTCCGTTATATTTGAAATGGTTTGGATCATACTGTCAGCATCGAGTCCGTATTTTCGAAGCTGCTCTCTTGCGCTCGCTTGCGCAACAAAGCAGTCGGGCACCGCCGTCAGGCGGAATTGTCCGCCAAAGCCGCCTTCGAGCAGCCGCAGCGCGGTTTGTTCGCCGACGCCGCCGGTCCGCAGCCCTTCTTCGAAGAAGAAGACGTTTTGTTTTTCTTTGAAAATTGCCAGCGCGCCTGCGGGCAGCGGATGGATCTGATTGAGCGCGACCACCTGCGTCGGGATGCCTTTTTTTGCCAGCGCGTCGCAGGCTTTGACCGCCTCGGCGCTCAGCCGTCCGTAGGTCACAATCGCCGTGTCGGCGCCCTCGTCGCCGTAAACGGCGTATTCCACACCGTCGAACCGGAGCTTTTCGCTCTCTTTCGGTTCGCCGCCGCGCGGATAGCGCACCGCCACGGGCCCGCAGTCGGCGTGGATCGCCTGATTGAGATCGGCCTGCAAGGTGCTAAACGAGCAGGGCGCGTAGATTTTAAAATGCGGAATCGACGACAAAAACGCCACGTCCATGAGTCCCTGATGGGTTTCGCCGTCCTCTCCGACAAAGCCTGCGCGGTCGATGGCAAAAATCACCTTTGCGTTTTGCAGCGCCACGTCGTGCACCAGCTCGTCATAGCACCGCTGCAAAAAGGTGGAATAGACCGCGAAGACCGGCTGCATCCCGTCTTTGGCAAGTCCGGCCGCAAAGGTCACGGCGTGTTCCTCCGCGATCCCAACGTCGAAAAAGCGGTCGGGAAACGCGTCTTTAAACGGTTCGAGTCCGGTGGAAAAGCCCATCGCCGCTGTGATGGCGCACAGTTCCGGCTGCTTTTCGGCCTGTGCTTTTAACAAGCTGCCAAAGCGGGACGAAAAGCTTTCGCCGCCCTTCGGCTGTTCGCCGGTCAGCGGATTGAAGCCGGAAACGCCGTGGAACGCACGCGGGTTTTCTTCGGCAAAGCGGTAGCCTTTGCCCTTTTGCGTATTCACATGCAGCAGCACCGGGCCGTTGACGCGTTTGGCTGCCTCCAGCGCGTCGATCAAAACGGAGATATTGTGGCCGTCGATCGGGCCCATATAGCGGTAGCCGAGGTCTTCAAAAAACGTGCTTTCGGCATACAGCCGGTTTTTGACCGCCGTTTTGAGATCATACAGCTTTTGTACCAGCGGTTTGCCGATCGAGGGGATTTTGGAAAGCGTGCGCTCCGTGGACGCCTTGAAGGTGTAATACTGCGGCGTGGAGCGGATGACGGCAAGGTATTTTGCCAGCGAGCCGACGTTTTCCGAAATGGACATGTTGTTGTCGTTGAGCACCAAAATGTGCTTTGTGCCGCTGCGTCCGCCGTTGTTGAGCGCTTCATACACAAGCCCGCCCGTAAACGAGCCGTCGCCGATGACGGAGACGACATAGTGCGGATCGTTTTGCAGCTTTTTGGCCGTTGCAAGACCGAGCCCGGCCGAAACCGACGTGCCGCTGTGGCCGGAATAAAAGATATCGTGTTCGCTTTCGCTCGGGCGGCAAAAGCCCGAAAGACCGCCCTCGGTGCGCAGGGAAGCAAACCGGTCGTAGCGCCCGGTGAGCAGTTTATGGGTATAGCACTGATGGCCGACGTCAAAGACGATCTGATCGTCCGGCGACTGAAACACATAGTGCAGCGCCACGGTCAGCTCCACCGCCCCGAGATTCGACGCGAGGTGGCCGCCGTTTTTCGCCGTAACCGCAATCAGCGTTTGCCGCACTTCGCCGCACAGCGTTTGCAGTTCGTCTTCGCTCAACGCTTTGACGTCCTGCGGCGTGCGGATTTGCGGCAGGATTGGTTTATTCATGTATCATCCATCCGATTTATGAAGTTCTTTTTAACAGCCGTTCGGCCGTCTTGCGCAAAAACGCCGCTTCGTCGCCGAAGGTCGCCAGCGCCTGCAGCGCCGCCGCGGTACAATCGGCCGCTTTTTGCTTTGCCGTTTCCAGCCCGAGCAGCGAGACATAGGTTGATTTTTGCTGTTCGGCGTCGGAACCGACGGGTTTGCCGAGCGTTTGGCTGTCGCTCGTCACATCTAAAATGTCGTCCGTGATCTGAAACGCCTGGCCGAGATTGTCGGCATAGCGTTCGAGCGCATCTCTTTGCGCCTTTTCGGCACCCGCCAGAACGGCGCCGACGGCGCACGCGGCTTTCATCAGCGCGCCGGTTTTGAGCTTGTCCATCAGCCGCAGCCGGGAAAGCGAAACTGCCTGCCCTTCGCTTTGCAAATCAATCGCCTGCCCACCGACCATGCCGCCGGCTCCTGCCAGCGACGCCAAAAGCGCAATCGCTTCCAGCGCCCGGTCGGGATGCTGCTTTGCAAACGCACAGGCCGCCGCAGCGTGAAACGCTTCGGTCAGCAGCGCGTCACCGGCCAGAACCGCCGACGCTTCGCCAAACGCAATATGGCACGCCGGTTTGCCCCGGCGCATATCGTCGTCGTCCATACACGGCAGATCGTCGTGGATCAGCGAATAGGTGTGGATCATTTCGAGCGCGCAGGCAAAATCGAGCGCATCCTGCGGGTTTCCGCCGCACAGCCGGCAGCTTTCGAGCAGCAGCACCGGGCGGATCCGTTTACCGCCGCCGGCGATACTGTAGCGCATCGCGTCGCAAACAGCCGGCGCGTCGTAATCGGACACGGGCAAAAGCGCCTGCAGCCGGGCGTTGATTTGTTCGAGATAATCGTCAAAACGTGTCATGATCGTTCTCTCCGGCGCCGAGGTCGCCCAGCTCTATGATCCGCTGCTTGCAATCGCTGAGCGCCTTGCTGCAAAACGAAACGAGATGGACGCCCTCCTCATACAGTTTCATCGACATATCGAGGTCGCACTCGTTTTTTTCAAGCGTTTCGGTAATCTCCTGCAGCCGCAGCATGGCGGTGTCAAGGGTATATTGTTCCATGTTGTTATGCATCCTTTCCTTCGGTCAAAGTGACGTCTTCGGCGCGGCAACGCACAGCGCCGTCGGCAAAACGCAAAGACAGCGTCTGCCCTGTTTGCACCTTTGCGGCAGCGCGCACCAAAAGGCCGTTTTCGTCCTGGGCCAACGTGTAGCCGCGGGCGAGCGTACGCAGCGGGCTTGTCATCTCGAGCTTTTGGGCAAGCGCACCCAGCGCGTCCGCATAGGGGCGCAGCAGGGCTTGTCCGCCGGACAACAGCCGTTCTTTTTGCTGCTGCAGCTTCGCTTCCATCAGCGACAACCGCATTTTGGGGCTTTGCTGCCGGAGCCGGTGACAAAGCGCTTCGAGCCGCAGGGCTTTGTTTTGGTGTTTGTCGAGCACACGTTCCGTCAGCCGGTCGAGCATCGTATCAAGCTGAAACAGCAGCTCGCGCGTGTCGGGCGACGCCAGCTCCGCCGCGGCCGAGGGCGTCGGCGCGCGCAGATCCGCCACAAAGTCGGCGATGGTGAAATCGGTTTCGTGCCCCACTGCGGAGATCACGGGGATATGGCTGTTAAAGATGGCGTGGGCGACGATCTCTTCGTTGAACGCCCACAGATCTTCGATCGAGCCGCCGCCGCGGCCGACGATCAAAACGTCCGCCGCCTGAAGCTCATTGAACTGCGCGATCGCTTCGGCGATCTGTGGCGCCGCCGATTCTCCCTGCACCTGCACGCCGCAAAAGACGATTGCCGCAAACGGAAACCGCCGCTCGAGCACATTGAGAATGTCGTGCACCGCAGCGCCCGTCGGCGACGTGATCACGCCGATACGCGACGGCAAAGACGGAATCGGCTTTTTGTGGAGCGGATCGAACAGCCCCATCTCTTCAAGCTTTTTCTTGCGCTGCTCAAACGCCACGCTCAGATCGCCCGCGCCGTCGGGCTGCATATCGTCGCAATAAAGCTGATAGACCCCGTCGCGCTCAAACAGCGAGATGGAGCCGCGGATAATCACGCGCATCCCGTCTTCGGGCAAAAAGCGCAGCCGCTGCGCCGCGGAGCGGAACATCACCGCCTTCAGGGCGGCTTTTTCGTCCTTGAGGGTAAAATAGAAATGTCCGGTGCGGTAGTGGTTCGTGAAGTTTGAAATCTCGCCGCACACGAAAATATGCTGTAAATTGTCATCGCCGTCCAGCACGGCTTTTAAGTAGGTATTGATCTGGGAAACGGTCAAAACTGACGACATGGGTTCACTCCCGTTCGTGTTTTAAAAATCCGATGATCGCGGTGCCCGCGGCGTTGTCGGCCGACAGCGCGGGCGGCGCAAAAAAGGCGCCGAAACGCTTTGTAAAGCGTTCGCGGATCATGGTATTCGACATCACGCCGCCGGCATACAGCAGCGGCAGAGGTTCTTTTTCAAGCAGCGACTCGGTCATTTTTTCGAGCGAAATCGCCACGGATTCGAGGCAGAATTTAGCGATATCCGCGGGCGGCTCGCCGGCGTCCAGCATCTTTTTGCACCGGTTTTCGATCCCGGAAAGACTCGGGCAGCCGTCTTTGAGCGTCGGGCGGATGCGGAAGGAGCGGTCGCTTTGGGCTGCCAGGGTTTCAAGCGCGGCGCCGCAGGGAAACTGCAGACCGAGCATCACGCCCGTGCGGTCGATCGCCTGCCCCGCTTTGAGATCGAGCGATTGCGCGACGAGCGTGCAGGAAAAGATCTCGTCTTTGTCCGGCTGTACCAAAACCGCCTCCGTTGTACCGCCGGAAACGTGAAAGGCGTAAAACGGCTCGTGCAGCAGATCGAGTTTTCCCGCGCCGAACGCAGCCGCCGCGATGTGGCCGTGCTGATGCGACGTTGAATAAAACGGCACGCCGAGCGCTTTGGCCGTGATCTGTGCGGCTCCCGCGCCGACCAAAAAGCACGGCATATAGGAGCCCTCCTGCATCCGCGGCCGGTCGGACGCACAGACGGCGTCGATCGGTCCGCAGTCGCCGCCCAGCGCGTCAACCAGCGCCGGGAGCTGCACGGTGTGGTGAAATACACATTCGCTTTGCCGCAGTCCCCTTGCGCCCGCCGGCACGGGCAGCAGCTTTTTTTGCTGCCGGACAGTCATAGTGCCGGAATCGAACAGCGCCGCCGAGGTCGTATAGTTGCTGGTGTCAAAACCGAGGAACATGCTCATGCCTCTTTGGCACGCGCCACGGAGCCGAGCACACCGTTGATATAGGACGCTTCCTTTTGTTCGGAATATTTCTTGGTGATTTCCACCGCTTCGTTGATCGCCACGCCGTCGGGCACGTCGGAATAAAGGATCTCATAGACGCCCAGCCGCAAAATCGCCCGCGCCACACGCGAAATGCGCGCGTGGGACCAGCCGACGAGATACTGTTCGATTGTCTCGTCGATCTTCGGCAGATTGTCAAACACGTCTTTGACGGTGCGTGTCACAAAACGGTTGACCTCAAAAAACTCGGATTCCGCCGCGCTGTCAATGATTTCGTCGAGCGGCGTTTCGTCCTGAAAGCTCTTTTCAAATATGATGATGAAGGCGACCTCTCTCGCTTCGTGTCGTTTCATACGATCCTGCCCTTTCCTTCGCGTTGCATTTTTTTACATAAGCTTTAGTATTATAACACATTTTTTGCATAATAACAACTCTTTTTGCTTTTATTTTTCATCTTTGTGCGTTTCTTTATTTCGCCTCGATAATCGTCAGATTGTCCGCTGTGATCCCGGCGCTTTTGGCAACGATCTCCGCAATCTGCAGCGACGTATTTTCGTTGACCGCTCCCGGCTCCACCACAACCTGCGCCGTGTCTTCGCTGAGAACGACAACGCATTCGCCGCCGAGCTTTGCTTTGATCAACGCTTCGCAGTCGGTCTGCCTTTTTTGCCTTGTATCAAAATCGGAGAGCATCGCCAACAGCTTTTGTTTGCCGGCGTCGTCCATCTTGTCGCTTTCCATCAGCGCTTCGATCTCGTCCTTTACTTCGTCGCGGTACTGCGACTGCCGCAGCTTTGCGTCGGAAAAATACTGTTTCGCCTTTGCCGCCGTCTCTGCGGCGTCGCCGCCTTCCTCCGGCGTTTCTTCGGTTGTGCCGGCCACGAGCAGCGAATCGCCCAAATTGCCCTGCACCTCAAGCTGGCTTTCGCCGTCGGGCGCGGCTGCGTCGGGCTTCGCTTTGGTGTAATACCAGTTGACCGCCACCGCCATTGCGAGCGCAACGGTCAGCGACGCCGCCAGAATCTGTCGTTTTTTGTGTGCCATAAAAAGTCCTCCTTCGTCCGCCGCTACATCGGCATGACGCTGATATGATTGGATTTGATATCCAAAAGCGCGCAGAGCGTTTCCACAACCCGCGCACGCACCACCGGGTCGCCGCCGCCCTCACAGACCACGGCCGCGCCGGTCACCCGGGGCGTTTCTTCGCGCAAAACAAGGCCGCTTTCCGTTTGGCCGCTTTTGACAATCACCACGCTGCGCTTATCCTTGCGGCTGTCGTCCGCGTCCTGCGACGTGTCGGCGTTGACGGCATAGACCGTGTCGCCCTTTGACGCGTAGTGCAGCATCACGCGAACGGAGCCCACGCCGCGAATCGCGCCCAAAAGAGCGCACAATTCGTCCTGCGCCGTCTGCATGTCCGTCTGCATATTGTCCGTTTGCGGCGGTTGTTTCGCTGTCTTTTCGCCGCCTGTCAGCAGCAGCACACCCAGCAGCCCCGCCGCACAAAGCAGCAGCAGCGCCCGCTTTTTGTCCTGCAGCAGCGCGGTTTTAAGCCCCCGCGCGGTTTGTTTCCACCGTTCCTTTTCCATCTCAGTCCTCCGTCAAAAGCTCCCAGGAAGTGTGTGCGGCCAAATAGGGACGCAAAAGCTGTTGCAGATCGTCCCTTGCCAAATTGCCGCGCACGGTGATTTTTTCGGGCGAGATCCCGCCGCTTTCTTCGGCGCATTGCACGCGAACCGTAACGTCCCGGTATCCCGCTGCGTGCAGCGCATCCGCGATCGCGGTCTCCATCGCCCGGTTTGCCGCCAGCAGCCTTGCGTCGGCGGCGGATTGTTCGAGTGCCTGCGCGTCGGGCAGATCCGCCGAAAGGATACGGTCCAGCCACGCGCCCGCGCCCGCCGTACTGCGAAGCGGCAGCACCAGCGCATAGAGAAATACAATCGACGTCAAAACGCGAAACGCGCCCTTGCTTCGCCCCTCCGGCAGCAATGCGCCGACAGCGGCCGACGCGACGGCAACGCCGCAAAGCAGCAGCACCCATGTGCGAACCGTATCCATGCGCCCACCTACCTTTGCAATTGCAGCGTCAGGCCCGTCGTGATCAGCAGCACAAAGCATTCGAAAAACACCAGCAAAAGCAGCAGCCGTACACCGCAGGCAAACGCGTTGTAGAGCACCGAGAGCCGGTTTTCGCCGAGCATGGATGCGATCGACGAAAGCACGCCGCAGCCGATCCGCCCAAGCAAAAGCTGCAGCAGCACCGGCAGATGCAGCACCAGAAGCACCAAAAACGCAAACACAATCGCCGAACCTCTGATAAGATCTATACTCCCCAAAACCGCCGAATATGCATCGCTGACGGCAGAGCCGACCACCGGCACGAGCGACCCGAGCAAAAAGCGCACGCTTTTGCCCGCCGCGCTGTCTGCCGCCCCGGCAATCACCTGGCGAAACGAGAGCACGCCCGAAAACGCACCGGACACAAGTCCCAGCACCACGCCGCTCACTTTGTTGACCGCGCCGAGAAACGCCGGTGTGTTGACCGTTTCGTTCAGCGAAAACGAAACGGCAAGGCAAAAGAACAGTCCGAGCAGCGGCACGCACCAGCCGGACGCAAACAGCGAAATTCCCTGCGCCAGCGCAAAGCACAGCGTCTGATAGCTCAACGCTGCGCCCGGCCGCCCCGAAAACGCCAGCAAGCCCGCATAGACCGGAATAAAGCCCTGCATAAACACCCCCGCCGTTTTCAGCACCGCCGCGGCCGCCGACACAAAAGTGTGCAGCGACGAAGCCGTCACAACCGTCACTGCACACAGCGACAACAGCCCAAACGCGTCGGCGCCGTCGGTTTTGGGGATCAGCGTCCGCAAAAAGACGAGCAGCATCAGCAGCGTCAGCGACACGGCGAACGACCGGCTTTGCTTTTGCAAAGACCGGCGCAGCGTATCGGAAAAGAACGCGCGGACGCTGCGCCACGAGACGTCGAACACCTTCGTTGCGGAAAAATCCGTCAAGCCGAAATCCTCGAGCGTTTCCATCGTTTCGCCGTCCACAAGCGAAAACAAACGCTCGCCCGTTTTTGCCGCCGCGTCGCCCAGTTCGTCCTGCGCCGCAAACGCGGGAAACGAAAGCAGCGAAAGCAGCAGCGCCACCGCCAAAAACAACCCCGCCTTTTTCATCCCGCAAACCCCGCCACGATCTCGATCACCTGGGTCAGCAGCGGCAGCGCCGGCAGCAAAGTGCAGACCCGGCCGCCAAACAGCACCGCCGTCGCCAGCGATTCGTTGCCGCTGTCCTTGCACACCGCCGCGCAAAACCCGGTTGCCGCACAGACCGCCGCGCCTTTGCACAACGCCGAAAGCAGCGCCGCGGGCAGTTGAAACTGCGCAAACGATTGCTGCAATTGCGCCGCAGAGTCCTTGACCGCCGGCAATACGGCAGACAGCACCAGCACCGCCGCACCGAGCTGCAGCGGCAGCACCAGCTCCGGCCGGTGGCTTTTTAAAAGTACCGACGCAATCGCCGCCGCCACCGCCAGCGCGCCGAGCTTGACCGCGGCGCTCAAAACGACACCAGATCTTTCACCGCGTCAAACAGCGCGGAGATCTGCGGCAAAATCATCAGCAGCACCAGGATCACGCCCATCAATGTGGTGAGCGTTGTATATTCGCCCTTGTCCGCCCGCTGCAAAATCTGGTTGAGCACCGACACGAGCACGCCGACCGCCGCAATTTTCAAAATCAGTTCAATTTCCATGGATAAACTCCGTCAAAGGATCATAATAAACAGAACGCACCCGACGCACAGCCCGCACACGCGGCACAGCCCCACACTGTTTTTTTGCTGCGTTTGCGCTTGAGATAGCGACGTTTGCAACACCTGCAGCGTAATTGCAATCGCCTGTTTTTGTCCGTCAAGATCGGTTGTGCCGAGCACGGCGCCGAGCTGCAGCAGATGCGCCGTTTCCCACGGCTGCAGCAAAGTTTGTACACTGCCCGCCGCCGCGCGCCACGCGCCGCCAAGGCTTTCGCCGCTTTCCAGCGCCGCAGCGCATACACGCAAAAAGCCGAACGAGAGAAACGGCGCCTCTTTTCCCAGCGCAGACAGCATGTCCGGCAGCGGCACGCGCGAAAAAGAAAGCGCCAGCTCCATCCGCCCGAGAAGAAGCGTCAACAGCCGCAGCGTTTTGCAGCGCCGCATACGGTTGCCCGCCGCCAAAAAGCCTGCCGCCGCGCTACAAAGAAACGCCGCTGTGGCCGCTGTCCAGTTCACAAAGCAGCTCCTTTCGCGAAAATACACCGGCTATTTTGCCCGGCGCTTCGGCGCCCCGCAGCAGCACCACCGTTTCAAACCCGCACCGTTCGAGCAAATACCGGAACAGTCCGCGCGAAAGCAGATCCCGTTTGCTGCCGGCGTGGATACTCGCCAAAAACCGCACGCCGGTGTTGACGCCGGTTTCAATCGCCGCGGCCTCCTCCATCGTTGCCACCTCGTCGCAAACGATGAGATGCGGCGAAAACGTGCGTACTGCCATCGGCACCGCAAGACGCCCCGGGTAGGCGCTGAACACATCGCAGTTGACGCCCGGACGGCTGTTTTTCGGAAACAGCTCGCACCGCGGATCGAGCACGGCGATTTTGAACCGCCGGCCGGACGCAAACGACGAAAGCTGTCTTGCAAGATCGCGCAACAGTGTGGTTTTGCCCGACGACGGCGCACCGGCGATCAGCACGCTTTGCGGCTGATCCGGTTGAAACAGCTCCAACAGGCCGTCCGCACAGCCGGGAATGTCGCGCGCTACGCGCACGTTCAGCGCCGTGATTTCGCGGACCGATACAATGTTGCCGTTCTCGTCGCATACCGCGGTGCCGGCAACACCCACACGGTCGCCGCCGTTTGTTGCAACATACCCCTGTGTCATGGCCCGGATGTGGGTATGTACTGAATAGTTGCACAAGCGGTGAAACGTGTCGGAAAGCTGTTCCGCCGTGCAGTACAGCGCCGTATCCAGCTTCGAGACCGAAAGGGTGCCGTCGCGCTGCAAAAGCGCGCTGCCGCTCTTTCCGAACAGCACCACCGGTTGTTCGGCGCGCAAACGGATTTCAAACGTGTCCCGCTGTGCCGGCTCGTCCAGCATCAGCAGCACGCTGCGGATCCCCGGCGACAGGAAAGAGACCGCCTTTTCAAAGCAAGCGTCCATACACATCCTCCTTTCGTTACACCCTATGCGCCGCAGCCGACGGTTAGAACGCAGGAAACAAATTGAAATTTCTGTTTCAAAACTGTGAAAACGCTTGAATCATCGCCGCAAATCATGTATGATATAAAGCGTATATATCTATAATGCGTACAATTCCTTTTTGAAAGAAGGGCTTTTATGAATCAAAAACGTACCGGATTGTTCTATCAAAACCGGTTCGTCCTGCTCGCCGCCGCCATGGCCGGCGCCGCCATGCTGATCGTCTATTTTTGCACCCGGATGTTCCCGCTCGGCGACAACACCATTTTGCGCATGGATTTGTATCACCAGTACGGCCCGCTGTTTGCCGAGCTGTATGACCGGATCTTTTCCCACGGGTCTATGACCTATTCGTGGACAAGCGGCCTCGGAAGCTGTTTTTTGGGCAACTACTTCAACTATATGTCCAGCCCCATCGGCGCGATTGTTGTCTTTTTCGGCCACAAGCACGTCCCCGAAGCGATCGCCGCGATGATCCTTCTCAAAGCCGCGCTGTCCGCCGGTACGTTTACCTGGTATCTCAAGCGCTCGCTGCGTTCCCACTCGATGCTTTCCGCTTCGTTCGGGCTGCTGTATGCGTTTTGCGCCTATATGCTCGCCTACTATTGGAACGTGATGTGGCTCGACGCGATGGTGCTGCTGCCTGTAATCTTATACGGGATCGAACGGATCATCCGCGAAGGCAAGGGGATGCTCTATGCCGGTGCGCTGGCGCTGTCGATGTTTTCGAACTACTACATGAGCTTCATGCTTTGCATCTTTTCGGTGCTGTATTTCCTGTATTACTTTTTTGCGCACTACCCGGTCACATCGACCGTCAACCGCCGCTACGGGAGGGCGCACACCTCGTTTTTGGCCAAATGCAAAAACAACCGCTTTTTGCGCGCCGGGGTGCTGTTTGCGCTGTGGTCGGTGGCTGCCGCCGGTCTGATGGCAATCGTGCTCGTGCCGACCTACCGGATTTTGCAAAACTGCTCCGCCACCAACGGCACATTTCCGCAGGAGGTCAAAAGCTACTTTACGATCTTTGACTTTTTTGCCAACCACTTTACGGCGCTGACCACCACGATCCGCAGCAGCGGCGACGACGTTTTGCCCAACGTCTACTGCGGCGTGCTCACGCTGATTCTTTTGCCGCTGTATTTCTTTACGCACTCCATCTCCAAAAAAGAAAAGGCCGCAACGCTGATCCTGCTGGCGGTGCTGTATGCGTCGTTTAACCTCAATTTTCTCAACTACGTCTGGCACGGGCTGCATTTTCCGAACGATCTGCCCTACCGGTTTTCGTTCATGTATTCGTTCCTGCTGCTCGTCATGGCGTATAAAACGCTGCTGCGCCTGCATGAATTTTCCGCGCGGCAAATCGGTCTTTGTGCGCTTTTGATCGGCGTGTTCGTCGTGATCGTGCAGGACATCAAATCGAAAAACGTCACCGACACGTCGGTCTATTTCACGCTGGGGCTGCTGGTCGTGTTTACGCTGCTGCTCACGCTGCTCAGAGACAGACGCTTTCAGCTTTCGTCTGTGGCGTTGCTGATGGTGGTCGCGATCTGCTGCGAAGTGATCGCCTGCGACACCCAGGCGTTTCCAAACACGGTGACGCGCACGTCCTATGAAGACGACTACGACGATTTCCGGTTGCTCAAGGAGGAGCTGGACGACAAAGAGGAAAACGATCCGTTCTGGCGGATGGAGCTTTCCTATCTGCGCACACGCATGGACAACAGCTGGTTCGGCTACAACGGCGTTTCCATGTTTTCGTCCATGGCGTATGAGAATCTGGCAAAGCTCGAAAGCCGGCTCGGCATGATGAGCAACAAGATCAATTCCTACACCTACAATCCGCAGACGCCCGTGTATAACATGATGCACGCGCTCAAATATGTGGTGAACAACACCGAGCCGAACGTGCTGGGCGCGCCGAACTACGCCGCCGTGACCACAATCGGCAAATACGAGGCGTTTTCCAACAACTACTATCTCCCGCTCGGCTTTCTGGTGGATAAGCGCACGGAACATTGGAACACGGACGACAGCGATCCGTTTACCGTACAGGAGGACTTTTTCCTGCGTGCCACGGGTCTCGAGGGCACCTTGTTCCGGCAGGTGCCGGTCGCGTTTGTCAACTACGCCAACGTCGACCCGTTTACCGAGGATCTTTCCGGCAATCGCTTCTATTTCCAAAAGAGCGACCGCAAAGCCGATTCCGACGCCAGCGCCACATTTACGCTCACCGCAAACGCCGACGCGAACCTCTATCTCTATTTCCAGGTTGACGGCGGCAGCAGCAAAAACATCACGATGTCGAGCTATCTCGGTACCCACGAACACAGCACGTCGCACCCGTGCATTCTCGATCTCGGCTGGCACGAAAAAGGCGAAACGGTCAATGTGACAATCCCGTTTGAACAGGAGAACGGCTTTGTAACGTTTGAAGTGTGCACGATGGATCACGATTTGTTTGAGCGCGGCTACAACCGGCTGCAAAGCGGTGCGCTGACACTGACGAGCTTTGAAGAAAGCGCGTTAAGCGGCACATTTACCGCCGGGAAAAGCGGCATCCTTTATACCAGCATTCCGGCTGACAGCGGCTGGATTATCACGCTCGACGGCAAAAAGCTCAAAGAAAGCGACCGGCTCGAGCTCGGCGACGCGCTGCTTGCAATCCGCGTCGGCAAAGGCGAACACACCGTCGAGATGCACTACGAAGTGCCCGGCGGGATCGGCAGCGCGGTCATCTCGCTGTTTACGCTGTGCGTGCTGCTGGTATTGGCGCTGCTGCATCTGATGCGCAAACGCAAAGACAGACAGCCGCTGCTGCCCGCGTTCGTTTGCCGCAAACGAAAGGTTTTTGAAGGTCTGCTGTATCCGGCGCCGCAGCCGAAGCAGGCGCCGCAGCCGCCTTTGCCGCATGTCACGCGCGAAGTTTTTGCGCCGCCTGCAGCCACGCAGCCGGAGATCGTTGTGAAAAACGAATGAAATCTTGAAATATTTATAATAAATTTTTATGAATTTGTCAAAATTACTTGTCTCGGTTTTGTATTTTTGCTATAATGAACAGGAACGGGCGTGCCTACAGCGGCGCGCCGCAGCAAAACAAAATCAGGAGGTTGGTTTTATGGCAAATGTAAGCGCAATTTCACGCAATGAATGGATGCTGCGCGGTCCGCTGCGCAAAAAGGGCTACGACTGGTGGTGGCATTCACTGACCGCAGAAAACGCAGCGACCGGCGAAAAGAAGCCGTTCTATGTGGAATTTTTCACCTGCAATCCCGACTACGCCGAGGACGAGCCTGTCATCGTCTGGAACGATCCGATCGCCCGCAACGCCGGCAAACGCCCGTCGTATCTGATGGTCAACGTCGGCTTTTGGGGCAAGGATCACGGTCAGCTGCACCGCTTTTTCTCGCTGCGCCATGTGGATATCCACGCCGACCCGCCGTTTTCCGTGAAAGCGGACGACTGCTATTGCGACGAGACGCGCACCTATGGCAGCGTGTCTATTTCAGAAGAGGACGCGAAAGCGCACCCGGAGTGGATGTGCGACGCCGGCACAATGACGTGGGATCTCAAAATCGACAAAAAGATCGCGTTCAACGTCGGCTACGGCGCATCGAAGTTTTTCCGCCGCATCAACGCGTTCGAAATGTTCTGGCATGCCGAGGGCATCAAGACCGCATTTACGGGCGAGATTGTGCTCAACGGCGAAAAATATATCGTCCGGCCCGAGACCTGCAACGGATATGCCGACAAGAACTGGGGCGGCGATTTCACAAGCCCGTGGGTCTGGCTTTCAAGCAACAACTTAACGTCGCTCAAAACCGGCAAAAAGCTTGAAAACAGCGTGTTCGAAATCGGCGGCGGCCGCCCGAAAATCTATTTCTATGCGCTCGAGCGCAAGCTGCTGGGCACGTTCTATTACGAGGGCAAGGACTACGAATTCAATTTCTCCAAATTCTGGACCGGCTCCGGCACAAAGTTCGACTGCGAGGAAACGGAGGACGAAATCCATTGGCATGTGGTACAGACCACGTTCAAAGCCAAGATGGACACTGTGATCACCTGCAAAAAAGAGGAGATGCTCAATATCAACTACGAGGCGCCCAACGGTACCAAGCGCCACAACCGCCTTTGGAACGGCGGCACGGGCACGGGTATCATCAAGCTCTATCAACGCACCGGCACAAGCTGGACGCTCGTGGATGAGGTGAAAGCGGAAGGCGTCGGCTGCGAATTCGGCGAGTATGACAGATAAAGCGATAACGCAGAAATGAAAGAAAGGGTGTATCTATATGATCAACAACAAAACCATCGTTTTGACCGGCGCGTCCAGCGGGATCGGGTTCGAGGTGCTGCGTCTGCTTGTCAAAGGCGGCGGCAACAAAATTTTAGCCGTGTCGCGCCACGCGGAGCAGCTTCTTTCCTCCTTTGCGGAAAACGTGATCCCGTTCAACATGGACATCAGCACCAAGGAGGGTGTGGACGCTGTATTTGAAAAGGCAAACGAAGTCTTTGAAGGCCGAAAGATCGACATCTTCTATGCCAACGCCGGCTTCCCCTATTATGAGGAATTCAACTACGAGGACTGGGATCGCGTCAAGGTGATGTTTGACACCAATACCCTCTCCCCGATCTATACCTATGCAAAATATCTCCACCACCTTGACGGCCGCGACGGCATCCTTGCCATCACGGTGAGCGCCATCGGCCAGATGGCGATGCCGGGCTACGCGATCTACAGCGCGTCGAAATTCGGCTTGCAGGGCTTCCAGCAGGCGATCCGGCTCGAAGCGCCGAAAAATATGCAGATCACCTGTCTGTACCCCGTGGCCACCGACACCAACTTTTTCCGTGTGGCAAACCCCGTCCCGTTTGAAAAACCGTTCCCGGTGCAGCAGCCCGACGTGGTGGCGCGCAAGATGGTCGCCGGGATTGAAAGCGGCAAAAAGTTTGTGTCGCCCAACCCGCTGTTTGCCGTATCCAAGGTGCTCATGGGCGTCTGCCCGCCGGTGCGCACGGTGTACTGGGGTCTTGAGACCGCAAAACTCAACCGGTTCAAAGAGAAGCTGAAAGCGCTCGGCACCTTATCGGCGGCAGCCACCGCCGACGAGGGCGCGGATCTGATTAAAAAAGGCAAGGACGCCGTGCAGGCGATTTTGAACAAGTGAGGACAACGAGATGTTTGATATGATGTTTTCTCCGATGAACATCGGCACCATGACGGTGAAAAACCGCGTGGTGATGAACGCCGCGGAATTCTCGCTCGGCCAAACCGACGGCACCCCGACGGAAAAGATGATCCGCTACTATGAAGCGCGCGCCAAAGGCGGCGTGGGACTCATCATCCCCGGCATCTGCCGCGTCAACGATATGGGCGCAACGTCCACGTTTACCCAGCTTTCCATGGCAAACGACTGGCAGATCGAGCCGATGAAGAAAATGGTCGAACGGATCCACGCCGCCGGCGCAAAGTTTTGCATCCAGCTTCACCACCCGGGCCGCCAGGGCTACGCCAGCGCGGTCAACTCGCTGCCGCTTGTTATCCCCGTGCAGCGTAAATTCCCGGGCGTGATGGATCTGATGTTCAAGGCGACGCCGCTTTTGATGGGGCTCGAGCAAAAGAAAGTTTGCCAATCCGTGCAGGCGCCGTCCAAATGCGAGCTGAGCGCCCACGGCGCCACGCGCATCCACGCGATGAGCCACCGCGCCGTGCAAAAGCTGCGCGACGATTTCATCGCCGCTGCCGTGCGCTGCAAAAAGGCCGGCGTGGACGCGGTGGAGCTCCACGCGACCCACGGCTATATCATCCAGCAGTTCCTCAGCCCCAACACCAATCTGCGCACCGACGAATACGGCGGCTCGTTTGAAAACCGGCTGCGCTTTCTCGCCGAGATCGTCGACGGTATCAAAGCGCAGTGCGGCAAAGACTATCCGCTGATCGTGCGCCTTTGCGCCGACGAAATGTATGACCGGATCGGCTTTCCCGGCAAGGGCTACGGACTGGAGACCGGAAAAAAGATTGCCAAACGGCTCGAAGAACTCGGCGTGGACGCGATCGACGTCAGCTCGGCGTGCTACGACGCCTACAACTACTGGTTGGAGCCGACCTCGTTTGAACCCGGCTGGCGTGCGTATTTGGCAAAGGCGATCAAAGAGACGGTCGATATCCCCGTCATCGCCGCCAACTTCATCCGCTCCCCCGAACAGGCGGAGCGCCAGATTGAAGAAGGCTATCAGGATTTCGTGGGCTCCGCGCGCAACTTTATTTGCGACCCCGATTGGGCAAAGAAAGCGCAGGAGGGGCACCCTGAACAGATCCGCCGCTGCATCGGCTGCCTGCACTGCATCAAGTCGTTCATTGAAAACGCCACCGTCGGCAAAACCGGCGAATGCGCGCTGAATGTGGCGGTCGGCATCGAAAAGGAATATGCCGAACTGCCAAAAGACGGCGAAAGCAAAACGGCCGCCGTCATCGGTGCAGGCCCCGCGGGTCTTTCCGCCGCCATCACGCTCGCAAGACGCGGCTTACGGGTCGTTGTGATTGAAAAAGAAAACGTCCCCGGCGGCCAGGTCAATATTGCCGCCGCAGGTCCCCACAAAGCGAAGCTTCACTGGTGCGTGGAGGATTTGTCGCGCGAAGCGGCAGACCTCGGTGTCACGTTCGAATACGGTATTGACGCAACGGCAGACGGCATCGCTTCGCACAAACCGGACGTTGTCATCGTTGCCGCCGGCGGCACCCCGGTGCGCCCGCGCAGCATTCCCGGCATCACGCTGGAAAACGTCTACACCGCGCCGCAGATTTTGAAGGGTGAAGCGAAGCTCAAAAACAAAACCGTCGCCGTCATCGGCAGCGGTCTGACAGGATTGGAAACCACCGAAGCGCTCAACGAAAGCGGCAACGACGTGACCGTTGTCGAGATGGCAAAGACCGTTGCGCCCGGCGCGTGGTTCCAGTTTGTCGACGACTCTATGGCGCGCATCAAGCCTTTCGGCACCCGCTTTTTGCTCAACACCGCGCTTTGCGCGATTGCGGAAGATCACATCACCGTGCAGGACCAAAAGACGAAGCGCCGCGCCTTTTTGCCGGTGGACGCCGTCGTCCTCGCCATGGGCGTGCGTCCGTGCAACGCGTTGGTTGCCGCGCTGAAGGAAAAAGGCATCAACGCGGTCGCCGTCGGCGACGCCGACAAAGGCGGCACGATCGGCCATGCCGTCCACGACGCGTTCAACAAAGCGCTGAAAATCTGAATGAACATACAAAAAGGACCTGTGCATCGTCTGCACAGGTCTTTTCTTGCTATCTTGCTTTCTTGCTGTCTTGCTATCTTTATTCAATCTCCTTGAGCGCTTCCAGTTCCTTTTTATCCACATGTACCTTGCCGTCGCGCATGGTTTTGACCTGTTTGCGCGACACCACAAGCGGCGCGGCGTCCGGACGTTTGTCGAGCCGGACCTTGAGCATACCCGTGAGCAGATTGGAATCGACAACCGTTCCCCTGCCCTCGGGCGTTTCCACAACGGCGCCGTTTTTCGGCGTCACGCGCAGCAAATGGTCGTAGGCGTCCTGCTCATATTTGAGGCAGCACATCAGCCGGCCGCAGGTGCCGCTGATCTTGGTGGGCGACAACGAGAGGTTTTGCTCCTTTGCCATTTTGACCGATACGGGCTGGAAATCGCCCAAAAACGTTTTGCAGCAAAACGGCCGGCCGCAAACGCCCAGGCCGCCGACGATCTTGCTTTCGTCGCGCACGCCGATCTGCCGCAGTTCGATCCGGGTACGGAATACCGACGCGAGATCCTTGACAAGATCACGGAAATCCACCCGGCCGTCCGCGGTGAAATAAAACAAAATCTTGCTGCGGTCAAACGTATATTCCACCGACACGAGCTTCATATCGAGCTTGTGTTCCTTGATTTTTTTCAAGCCGACTTCATACGCCGCCTTTTCTTTTTCTCGGTTTTCCTCCACGATTTTTTTGTCGTGGTCGTTGGCGCGGCGGAGCACCTTTTTGAGCGGCGAGGAGATTTCCTCATCCGAAACTTCACGCGCACCGAACGCCACTTCGCCGCATTCCGTGCCGCGGGCGGTTTCCACAATCACAGGTTCATGCGCTTCTAATTCCAGTCCGTTCGGATCGAAATAATAGATTTTGCCGACCTCTTTAAACCGTACGCCGACTATCGTTGCCATCTATACCATCCCTTTCGTAACAGGTAAAAATCATGAGCGTTTGATCTCGCTTGCGCCGGAGCAAAAGCAGGTCAGAATCAGATTCAAATTTGCGTTGCGCGAAAGCGCGTCGAGTTCGTTTTGGGTTTCATCGATCAGCGCGAGCAGTTGCTTTTGCGTCAGCCGCCGGCGCAGCGAAAACACCGTTTTATCCGTTTCACGCAGCGGCTTGCCTCCGGCCGTTTCCACCAATGCGTTGCGCAAAACCAGCCGGCACGCCGACAGCACAGCGGAAAACAAAACGCGGTCTTTTTGCAGCGGCGCAAGCGACAGCAGCAAATCGAGCTCGCTCCCGTCCGCCAATGTTTGCAGCAATGATTCCGCCGTTTGCTGCGCTTCCTCGAGCGGCAGATCGGCAGCCGTCTCGTTTTGCAGCGGGAACGCCGTTGCACGCGAAAGAATCGTTTCGAGCAGCGCCGCTTTGGAAGGGCAGGAAAGCAAAATGCTCACATGCGCGGCAGGTTCTTCCAAAATTTTGAGCAGCGCGTTTTGCGCCTGGACATTCATCATCTGCGCTTCGCGGATGTGGAACACGCTGCGTTCGCCGTCGTTCGGGCGCAGCATGGATTGCGCCTTGAGCGTGCGGATGGCGTCCACCTTGATAAACGCGCCCGCCTTTTCCGGTTCGATCAAATGCAGATCCGGGTGGCTGTCCGCCTGTGCTTTTCTGCATTTTGCGCAAACGCCGCAGGGCCTGTGGCCGCCGGATTCACACACCAGCGCGCAGGCGATCTCTTTGGCGGCGGCAAGACGTGTTCGTTCGTCGCTGCCTTCCAAAATCAGCGCGTGCGACAGCCGGTTTTCCTGCACGGCAAGATCGATCGCCGCGGCGGTTTTGGGATCGACCGCAAGAGACTCAAACATCGCAAACCTCTCGTTTTCTCATGAATTCATTTTATTATACGCCTTTTTTTCAAAAAACGCAACAGGTATTTTCGCTCAGTTTGCCGCCGTGTCCACGGAAAACGCGGTGAGCACCGTGTTCGCCGCCTGCCTGAGATCGGGCTGCGTCGGCACATCGCTGTATTCGTCCGTCTGCCACGTCCAGCGGTTTTCCATCCGGAACCAGTCGGGCGACGCAGGATGCCTGCCCTCAAGCTCGTCCGTGCGGTCTTTGAGCCAGCGCGCCCAGCGTGCGGCATAGAGATCTTTGGTCAGCCCCGCCCATTGCTTGTTGGAATAGTCGCGCAGTCCGCCGTCGTCCGCCGCCTGGCGCGAACCGCCCCAGGTGGTAATCAGCGCGCGGGCGTTGAATTCGAACAGCATTTTGGAAAAATCGTCGTACCCCGCAGCGCGGGCCTTCGCCTTATTGACCCAGTTGCCGAGCGTAAAGGTCTTTTCCGCCGCCAGGAGCGTGTCGGTATAGGCCGCGATGGCGCGGAACTTGTCAGCCCATTTGCGGAACGCGATCACGTCCTTTGCGTCATAGGCCGCGGCAAGATTGCAGTGGTACTCCTGCGCCGTGTTGGCGAGCACCTGTTTTAAAAGGTCGAGCAGATCGAAGCGGTAGCCCTCATAGGAAAGGTACTTTTCCATATCCTTTGCAAACAGCTCCACCGCATGCTCGAATTTCTTTTTGTCATAGGCGATGATCGAGTTGCCCCAGCTGGAGGCGGACTTGATCTGCAGCGCCGGCCGGGTGTTGATCACAGATTCCGGCGCGCCCTCGCCTTTTTCGTTGAGTTCGGGATTATAGACCGTGTCGTTGAGCAGCAGCATCGCTTCATACAGCGTGTCGCTGCAGGAGCCGTAGCGCCGTTCGGCATAGCGGCGCAGCCACGGTTTCAGATCGACCGGCTCCACTTTGCCGGTGGTCGTCCAGATCGTTTCAAAAAACAGATCGAAGATGATCGGATTCGAAAGCGTCGCCTCCGGCGTCACACCGATGCCGCGCATACAGCGGGCAACCCCCGACGCGCGGGCAATCTCGGTTGCGATCGTGCGCAAATGGCCGTGCAGTCCCATGCGGCCGCCGAAGTTGTTGAGCATACAGTAAAGCCACGGCGTTGACAGAAATTCGCGCCCGAGGAAGGTTTCCCAGTGCGGACGCTTTTCGGCATACAAATCGAGGATCAGCACATGTTCTTTCCACGGTGCGATGCCCTCCACCAGCGCGCGCGACGGATTTTCGCCCCACGACTGCAAAATCCAGACCGCGTCCGGATAGCTGTCCAGCAGCGTTTGCATAATCGTTTTGCCGACGGTACTGAGATTCATCGCGCCGGCCTTGCCGCCCTCATGGAACGGATCGGTGGCAAAATAGACCGTCGGGTCGCCGAAGACTTCCTTCTGGCTGTCGTAAAACAGCTTTGCCAGCCGCCGATAACAATCCGTGTTGCTGCGCAGCATCGCCGGGCGGTCCATCCCGTTCCAAAGGCCCTGCAAAATGATCGACGCGTCGGGCACATAATCTTTGACGTCGGTCGGCACCATACCGGAATAGCCCTGCAATACCGGCTGCATCCCCATCTTGCGCATAAAGAGATGGTTGCGCCGCGCCAAAACGGTCCGGTCGATGAAATACTGCATCGGCACCGGGCCGCCTGTGCCGTAGATGTTTGCCATATTGAACCATGCGTAATACGCGGGGCCGGTGATGAACGCACGCGCCTCGTCGTTGGTGTAGCCGAGTTTGCACAAAAACCGCCGCCAGACCTCTTCGAGCGCAGTGATGTCCAAAATCACGTTGACGCCCTGCAGCGCCAGAAGATCAAGCTCCTTTTGCCATTCCTCCTCGCCCCAGAACGCCATCGTATACGACAGGGCGCAGTAGTTGTAGGAATAGCGTGTGCGGTACGGCGTGGTGACACGCAGGGGGGTTCCGATTTTCGGCAGGGTTTTCGGCATCTTTGTGTTGCAGCCGACTTGGGAAACATGGACGCTGCAATAGTTTTTGAGATAGTAGCCGAGGCCGCAGGCGCAGTTGACGCCGCTGTTTGCCGCAATATGCACCCGGTCGCCGTCGTCACAGAGGGTGAAGGATTCCTCCGCGTCCGCAGTCAGTTCAAACGAAAAGCGGTCTTTCTGGTCTTCGCCGAGCACACGCGAAACCAGCGCGTGCAGCTCGTCGATCGTATCCTTTGCCGTCACCGGACGGTTATATTCGCTTTCGTCAAAACGGCAGACCACACGCCAAACAGCCGCAGATTGCGGATGCGTGCCCGCGGCGACACAGAATCATACTGTACATACACGCGCACCTTGCAGCACAGCGCGTCGCACGAAAGGCTGTAGACGCCGGTTTTATTTTTCTCGTCGGTCTGTTTGCAGCAAAGCGAAAAGTTTTCGCCGTCTGCGCTCGTATAGACCGAAAAGATGCAATAGCTGTTCTTTTGCGTTTCCAGCTCCACCTGTTGCAGATGCACCATCGTGTCGAAATTGATATCCATAAATTCCGGCGTCAGACCGCCCACCCATTTTGTGCGTGCGGAGCCGTCGAGTATTTTATAAGCGTCCTTGCGGTTTTCCTGCGCAAACAGCATATTGCGGGAAATTGCCAGTTGTTCCATCTCTTTCCTCTCCCCTCGGCAAAAGCCGAACATATTCGTACATCATTCTAAACAAAAAAGCCGCATCCGTCAAGCATTCCGCACATTTTTCCTCCTGCCGTTTTTGAAAAGTGACAAAATGCGTCGGAGTAAGCCTATGCTAATTTTTCTTTTCTTCAAAAAAAATACTTGATTTTCCGTCGTTTTGTGCTACAATGTGGGTGAATAATAACAAGGAGGTGCTCTTACATGGCATATTCCATCAACGGTGACTGCATTTCTTGCGGCGCATGCGCGGACACTTGTCCGGTCGGCGCGATCAGCGAAGGCGACGCCCAATATGTGATCGATGCAGATGCTTGCATCAGCTGCGGTTCCTGCGCAGACGGCTGCCCGGTGGGCGCAATCAGCGAAGGCTAAACAATCTAAAGAAAGCGCTGTGCTTTGGCACGGCGCTTTTTTCTGTTCTCTTTATGTCCGGTGATTGAGTTCGCTTTCGTCGCGCAAAACCGCGTGGGCGCATTTGATCCCGTCCACCGCCGCGGAAACAATCCCGCCGGCGTAGCCTGCGCCCTCCCCGCACGGATACAGCCCGCGCATGTTCGATTGCATAATATCGTCGCGCACGATGCGCACCGGCGACGAAGAACGGCTTTCCGGCGCGGTCAAAAGCGCGTCAGAAAGCGCGAAGCCTTTGAGCTTTTTGTCCATCAAAACAATCGCCTGCGCCATCGTGTCGGTCACCTTTTCGGGCAGACACTTGCGGATATCCGACGGCGCAACGCCTGTCGTAAAGCTCGGACGGACAGCCCCGAGGCATTTCGACGGTTGTCCGGCGAGGAAATCACCGACGGTCTGACACGGCGCGGTATAGTCGCCGCCGCCGAGGCGGAACGCCGTGCGTTCAATCTGCCGCTGCAGCTCGATGCCTGCCAGCGGATCGGCGGAGGGGAAATCTTCGGGATAGACGTTGACAAGGATGGCGCTGTTGGAATTTTCTTTGTCTCGCGCAAATTCGCTCATCCCGTTGGTGACCACGCCGCCCTTTTCGCTCGCTGCCGAAATCACCGTGCCGCCCGGGCACATGCAAAACGTATAGGCGCCGCGCTCGTGTGCGCCGTGGCACGCGAGTTTATAGACCGCCGCCGGCAGCGCCGGGTGGCCGGCAAAGTCGCCGTATTGGGCACGGTCGATCAGTTCCCGCGGATGCTCAATCCGGGCGCCGACGGAAAACGGCTTTTGCAGCATCGTGATACCGCGGCGTTTGAGCATCTCCACCGTGTCGCGGGCGGAGTGGCCGATGGCGAGGATCACGGTATCGGTTTCAAAATCGAACACACTGCCGTTTTGCTCGTAGCGCACGCCCTGGACGGATTCGTTATATAGGATCAGATCGGTGAGCTTTGCACCAAACAGCACTTCGCCGCCGTTGCGGATGATCTCCTGCCGCATATTGCGGATCACACGTGTCAGCTTGTCTGTACCGATATGCGGCGTGCCGGAATAGAGGATCTCCTCGGGTGCGCCGTGTTCAAAGAACTCCAGAAACACCTTGCGGCAAAAGTCGC
>CACWJV010000003.1 GCA_902761265.1 Oscillospiraceae bacterium
CGCGTGCAACTACGAGCCGATCTGCGAAAACATCTACCGCTACGCGCCGTTCAAGGCGGACGCGTCGCTGCTGCTTTGCACCCACGGCACCAACGAGCGCATCCCGGTGTCCTGCATGGGCGAAGGGCTGCTGTTCTTCAAAAACTTCGTGCGCGACGCAAGCGCGGAATAAGCAAAACTACTTTTTCTGATTCTTTGATAAGGAGTGTTATTCATGAAAAATTGGACTCGCATAATTCTTACAGTGTGTATTGTTTTATTGACTTTTGTCTGGTCAGTGAGTGTCAGCGATGTTTTTCCGACGGTACCGACAACGGTTGTCGCTCAAGCGGCTGATGTTTCCCTGAACACTTATTCCAAGCGTTTGATTAAGGGACAAAGCTTCGCTTTGAAAGTCAAGGGCACTAAGAAAAAAGTGACCTGGAAAAGTGCTAACAAAAAAATTGCGACAGTTGATGCAAATGGTGTTGTGACCGCTAAGAAGAAAGGCGAAACGACCATCACCGCAAAGGTGGGCGGTTATACGTATACTTGCTACGTATATGTTGAAACTCCGAAGATTTCTAAGACAGCGTTGACAATCATTAAAGGTGAGAGTGCAAGTTTGTCTATGAAGGGAACTTATCAGAAAGTTAAATGGTCGAGTTCCAATAAGAAGACTGTAACTGTCAGCGAGTATGGTTATGTGACGGCGGTAAAAAAGGGAACAGCAACAATTACAGCAAAGGTTGGTGGCGTAAAGTATACCTGTAAAGTGACTGTGGAGGTTCCGACTCTTTCCAAGACATCTTTGACACTCATTGAAGGAAATACCTTTACGTTGAAGTTGAACGGAAATACCCAAAAGGTGAAATGGTCTAGCTCAAACGCGAATGTCGCAACAGTTTCCAATAAAGGTCTTATAACGGCAAAAAGTGAAGGCTACGCATCAATTTATGCTACTGTTGGCTATAAAACCTACAGATGCTCTTTGACCGTGAATAAACCGCCTGTGAATATGAATCAAGTACATGCGACATATCATGACATAAGAAACGGCGTTGTTGCTGTCATCCGCAATGATTTCAATGAGTGTCTGCGCGTCACTGTGACAGTTTTGTATTACGACGGCGGCAAGATGATTGATACAAGACAGGATACTTGCTACGCTGTCGGTACCGGAAAGACAGTTGCTATAAAGGTCTCTGGCCCGTACAGTAGTTCTTATGACCGGTTGGATTATGACTCCTTTGAAGTCAAACTGACTGCGGAGCGTTCGTCTTACAAGAATCAGGAACTCGGCAATCAAAATATCAATTTGAAAACAGATAACACCGGAGACAAACTGATTATTACGGCCACCAATACCGGTAATACAGACTATTCCTATGTGCAGCTTGCGGTGCTGTTTTTCGATGCAAATGGTAATTGTATCGATTATGACTATCGTTATGCAGATTGTGAAAAAGCAGGTTCCACAGATTATATCAATGTGAATTACCCGCATGACAGTGATTATAAAACGATCATTCCTGATTCGTATCAGGTTTATCTGAATTACGCGTATTAAACAAACTGGGAAGCTCACCTAACTGGTGGGCTTTTGTCTTTTTTTGAATGCTTTTTCTTCCTTCCCGCAGCACATTTTTCTGCTTTCCCAATCCTTCCATTAATAAATGTAAATTTCATCTGAAAGGGCTTGACAAGCCCTTTTTTGTTGTATATAATAGTTTGCGTGGTGAATGAGAACACCGAAATGGGGAATTGTGGGGCAAAATTCCGACAATTTTCTCAAGAGTAAAAATGAAAGGAGATGCACGGCGTGAGCACGTTTATCGGCAGCTTTGAACACAACCTCGACGCGAAAAACCGTCTGTTTGTGCCCGCGAAATTTCGCGACGCGCTGACCAGCACGTTTATCATCAAACTGCTGCCGTCGCAGTACCCGTGCATCCAGTGCTTTTCCAAAGACGAGTACGACGCCTACGCCGCGTCGGTGCTCGCCGGTTTTACCGATCCCGTGCGTCAGCGCAAAAAGCAGTTTGAGCTGTATGCCGGCGCGGCGGAGGTCACCGTGGACGCCCAGGGCCGTATCATGATCCCGACCGCAAGCACCCAGCGCGCCAAAATCGAAAAGGCCGCGCTCGTCGTCGGTATGGGCGACCATGTGGAAATCTGGGATCCCGCCACGTTCAACGCCTATTACGACGCTGTCAGCGCCGAAAGCATCGCCTATGAGCAGGCGAGCGAATCCGAAGAGAGCGTGTCGCTCGAACGCAAGGCGAACGGCGACTATCTGCCGGGGTAACGGATATGGAGTTTCAGCATATCAGCGTGCTGCTGCACGAAGCGGTCGACGCGCTCAGCGTCAACCCCGCCGGCGCCTATGTCGATTGCACCGCGGGCGGCGGCGGCCACAGTGCCGAAATCCTTAGCCGGCTCGGCCCGGACGGACGGCTTGTTTTGCTCGATCAGGATCCCGACGCGATTGCGACGCTGCATGAACGCTTTGGCGCCGATCCGCGCGTGACGATTGTCCAAACGAATTTTTCCGCTATCCGCACCGCGTTGAATCAGCAGGGGATCGACCGCGCCGACGGCATCCTCGCCGACCTCGGCGTCAGCTCCCATCAGCTCGACACAGCCTCGCGCGGCTTTTCGTTCCACGCGGACGCGCCGCTGGATATGCGCATGTCGCAGTCCGGCACGTCGGCGGCGGATCTGGTCAACACCTGCTCGCAGGAGGAACTCGCCCGGATCCTTTGGCAGTACGGCGAAGAAAAATGTGCAAAATCCATTGCACGCAACATCGTCCTTGCCCGGGCGGACAAGCCCATTGAAACCACAACGGAGCTGGCCGAACTGGTCAAAGCTTCGATTCCCGCCAAAATGCGCCGCACCGGCGGCCATCCCGCAAGACGCACTTTTCAGGCGCTGCGCATCGCGGTCAACGGCGAATTGGATCACCTGAAAACGGCACTCGACGAGATGTTCGATTGCCTTTCAGTCGGCGGGCGGCTGGCTGTGATCACATTCCACTCGCTGGAAGACAGAATGGTCAAGCAAAAGTTTGCGTCCTTGTGCAAAGGATGCATCTGCCCGCCGGACTTTCCGGTCTGTGTTTGCGGCAAAACGCCGAGGGGCGCGCTGCCGCAAAAAGCGGTTGAGCCCTCCGAAACGGAGCTCGAACGCAACCCGCGTGCCCGCTCGGCGCGGCTGCGCGTTGTTGAAAAACTGAAAGACGAAGACTGACGGCAGTCTTCAAATTGTGGGGAGAGAAAGAGACATGGCAGCACAATTTGCGTATCAACTGAATAACAATACCGCGCCCGAACTCTATCCGGTTCCGTCGCGCCGGCCGCAGCGCACACCGCGCCCGACCGTTGTGCCGCAGCCGAAGCGTCCACGCCGTTCGCCTGCCGAACGCCGCGCAATGGAACGCAGGGCGAATGTGAAGGTTGCGAAACTCTTTGTTGTTATGGCGCTGGCGATCGCGCTGCTCGGCGCGTTTTGCAACTCCTTCGTTGCGCGTACCAACAGTCGCCAGGAGTTGGAAAATATGAAAAAAGTGCTGGCCGACTACTCCGACGCCAACGTCGTGCTGTCCCATCAGCTTTCCAAGCTGATCAGCGCTGACAATATCGACAAGATCGCCACCCAGCGGCTCGGTCTCGTCAAAGTTGCGAGCGGCAACGAAAGCTATCTCGATCTCAACGAAGACAATCAGGTCATCCTTTCCCAAAGCAAGAACTGATAATTCCGAAGAAAGCCTCATATATATCATACAGCCAAACATGATTCAAACAGGGCGGACGCTTTGTTCCCGGACGGAATAAAGCGCTCCGCCGAGTTGCCTATTCAAAGCGAGAAACGGAGGAAGCGTATGGCGGCCTTTCCCAAAAATAAAGTGCGCGGCAAGAGTACCTTGTCGTTTAAGATCCGGGTACGGCAGATCACAGGATTGGTTCTTGTGCTTCTGCTGCTGCTCGGGTTTGTGCGTGTTGGCTATATTATCGCGGTTCACGGCGACGAATACCGCTCCAAAGCCGAAGCCAACCAGCTTTACGATACCGTGCTGCGCCCGATCCGCGGCACGATCTACGACTGCAACATGAACGCTATGGTGACAAGCGCTTCAGCGTATATCCTGTGCGCATCGCCGAAAGCGATCTACAACTATTTCAACACCCGCGTCGAGGATCGCGACGCAGTGATGGCGCAGTTTACCAAAGACGTCGGCACCGAGATTGCAAAGGCGGTCGGCATGAAGCGCAAGGAAGTTGTCAAGATGCTGCGCGACTACGAAAAATCCTATGTACGCATCAAGAAAAAGGTCGACGCCAACCAGCGGCTGACGCTCGACAAGTACTTCGCAGAGGCCTATGAATACGGCAAGAACGCCAAAAACAAAACGCTGACCGTTCGCCCGAAGGCGTTTTTCACCTATGAATCCGATTCCCTGCGGCTGTATCCCGAAAACGGCTTTTGCTCGACAGTGATCGGTGTGACCGACGCCGACGGCAACGGTATCACGGGTGTGGAAAAATACTATAACGAAACGCTCGCCGGCAAAGCCGGACGTATTGTGACGGCACGCAACGCCAACGGCCAGTCGCTCGATTCGAGCTATGAGACGATCTTCAACGCCCAGCCCGGCAACGGGATCCGGTTCACGATCGACCAGAATATTCAGCACTATCTTGAAAACGCGCTGACCACCGCGCTGGACACCACCAAGGCCAAGGGCGTCTACGGCATTGTGATGGACGTACACACCGGCGCCGTCAAAGCGATGAGCGACAAGCCCGATTTTGACCTCAACAACCCGCGCGAACTGCTGGATCCGAGCGCCGTCAAGGAGCTTGAAGAATACAAGGGCACCGACAAGTACAACGAAAAGCTGTCGGAAAAGCTGTTTGACCAATGGAACTCCTTTTGCGTTACCAGCACCTATGAGCCGGGCTCCACGTTCAAAATCTTCACCGCCGCCGCGGCGCTGGAGGAGGGGAAGGTGGATCTCAACACAACCTACACCTGCTCGGGCGCCTATCAGGTTGCGTCGGACACCGTGATCCACTGCGCCAACACCGCCGGCCACGGCACGCAGACGTTGACGCAGGGCTTGATGAATTCGTGCAACCCGTTCTTTATCAGCATCGGCCAGAAACTCGGCAAAGAAACGTTTAACAAATATTTCGAAGCGTTCGGCTTCACCGAGCGCACCGGCATCGACCTAACGGGCGAAGCTTATCCCGTGTACCACGCGTTTGACAAAATGACGACGGTCGACCTCGCGTCCACGTCGTTCGGCCAGTCGTTCCGCGTCAGCCCGATCCAGATGATCACCGCCGGCTGCGCAATCGCCAACGGCGGCAAGCTGATGACGCCGTATATCGTGGACAGCGTTCTCGATGAGAACGGCAACGTGATCAAAAAGACCGAGCCGACCGTCAAACGCCAGGTGATCTCCGAAGGCACCGCCGCAACGGTGCGCCAGATGATGGAGGCCGTGGTCGAGGGCGGTACCGGTAAAAACGCCTATATCGAAGGCTACCGCGTGGCCGGCAAAACGGCAACGAGTGAAAAGCTCGACGCCGCCGGCGGCGCCGACCAACTGCTTTATATCGCTTCGTTCCTTTGCTTTGCGCCGGCCAACGACCCGCAGGTCGCGGTGCTCGTCGGCGTGGACGAACCGCCCGGAAACTACCGCGGCGGCGGCGTGCTTGCCGCGCCGATTGCAAAAGAAGTGATGGAAGCGACGCTCAAATATATGAACGTGGAACCGCAGTACACCGCGGAAGAGCTGAAAAAAGTCAGCCGCACCACACCGTCGCTGATCGGCGAAACGACAGCCGACGCCCGCGCCAAAGCGCAGGCGGCACAGCTCACGCTGCGCATCATCGGCGACGGCGACAAGATCGTCTCCCAGGTGCCGACCGCCGGTCAGAGCATCTCCGAAAACGGCGTGATCGTTGCCTATACCGCAAACGCCAAAACGCAAAAGGTCGAAGTGCCGTCCTTCATCGGTATGACGGCGTCTTCCGTCAAACAGGAGGCGGCGGCCGTCGGACTCAATATCACCTTCTCCGGCCCGTCGTCCGCGTCCGGCGCAACGGCGGTCAAACAAAGCATCCCCGCCGGCACCGAGATCCAGGCCGGCACCACTGTGACCGTCCAGTTCCAGGCGACGGCCAATATGAACGACTGATTCCATTTGTATAGACTAAGATGTGTTTGGAGGACACAATGAAGCTTTCCATTTTGCTGCAGGCAATAAACAGGACGCTCAACGGCACGGACGTAGAAATTACAACAATCACCGACGATTCCCGTGCGTGCGAAAGGGGCTGCCTGTTTGTGTGCCACGACGGCGCGGAAGGCTATCTCCAACAGGCGCTCTCCGCCGGCGCTGCGGCTGTTGTCGCGGCAAAACCGCTGCCCGGCTGCTACTGTGTGCCCGATACCCGCCAGGCATACGCCGTGCTTTGCCGCCGCTTTTTCGGCAACGCGGACCGCGCGCTGACGCTGGTTGCTGTGACCGGCACCAACGGCAAAACGAGCGTCGCAACCATGCTGTACCATATTTTGCAGCTTTGCGGCAAAAACGCCGCGCTGCTGTCCACTGTGACCAACGCGGAAACGTCGGGCAAAACAACGCCCGATCCGTTTGAACTGCACCGGACGTTTGCTGCGCTCGCGTCGCGCGAAAAGCAGATCGTTGTGATGGAGGCGTCGTCCCAGGGCCTTGCGCAAGAGCGGCTTTACGGTTTGCGCTTTGCCGTCGGAATCTTCACCAACCTCACCGGAGACCACCTCGACTATCACGGCACGCCCGAGAGTTACCGCGACGCAAAAAAGAAACTGTTTGCCCAAAGCGAGCGCGCGGTGATCAACCGCGACGATCCGTTTGCACAGGACATGATCGACGCGAGCCGCGGCCCGGTCGTGACCTATTCTGTGCGGCGCGACGACGCCACGTTTTCGGCAAAAAGTTTGCGCGATTTTGACGACGGTCAGGATTTTGCCCTTGTCAGCGACAGCTTTATCCACCGCGTCACGCTGCACGTATTCGGCGCGTTTCAGGTGGAAAACGCCATGGCCGCGCTGCTTGCGGCAAACGCGCTGGGAATCCCGATTGAAGACGGCGCGGCCGCGCTGCGGTCGTTCCACGGCGTCAAAGGGCGCATGGAGCTGCTTGAAACCGACACGCCCTATCGCGTAATGATCGATTACGCCCACACGCCCGACGGTCTGCGCCGCGTGCTGCTGACGCTGCGGCGGATTGTAAAGGGCCGCGTGCTGCTGCTGTTTGGCTGCGGCGGCGACCGCGAAAAAGCCAAACGTGCCGAAATGGGCGCCATCGCCGTGCAAAACGCCGACATGGTAATCCTGACAAGCGACAATCCGCGTTCGGAAGACCCGGACGCGATCATCAGCGATATTTTGCAAGGCGTCGGCCGCAGCAAAACGCCGCTGTTTATCCGGCCCGACCGCCGCGACGCGATCGCGTTTGCACTCGCACAGGCCGGAGCGGACGACCTTGTGCTGCTTTGCGGCAAGGGTCACGAAACCGGCATCACCGATGCCGCGGGCACAACCCCGTTTGACGAACGCACCGTGGTGCGTCAGCTCCTGGAAGGAAAGGAAAGGAAGTCACTATGAACACCATCACATTGCTCTTAATCTCCCTTGCCGTGTCGTTTGTTGTCACGGCGCTGCTCGGGTTCGTGCTGATCCCGGCGCTGCACAAACTGAAATTCGGCCAAACCATTCTGACCGACATCGGTCCGCGCTGGCACGCCAGAAAGCAGGGCACGCCCACCATGGGCGGTCTGATGTTTATCATCGGCATCATCTGCGCTGTGGCGGTCGCGCTTTTGTGCGCACTTTTCACCAAAACGCCGGTCTTTTCTGAAATCACCGCCTCGGCCACCACAGAGCGCACCAAGCTCTATGCCGGTCTGCTGCTCGCGGTGTGTCTCGGTCTTGTGGGCTTTGCCGACGACTATATCAAAGTCCGTCAGCAGCGCAACCTCGGCTTGACCGAAGTGCAAAAGAGCGTGCCGCAGCTTTTGGTGATCGTGGCGTATCTGACGACCCTCCAGCTTTCGGGCAGCCGCTCGATGCTGATTCCGCTTTACGGCCGCGTCAGCCTTGACAGCGTGCCGGGTATGATCTTCTTTTACGTCTTCGGCGCCATGGTGATTTACGGCGCTGTGAACGCCGTCAACTTCACCGACGGCATCGACGGCCTTTGCGGCAGCGTAACCGTGCCGGTGGGCGTGGCGTTTGCCGTGATGGCCTATTTGCAAAAAAACACCTCCGTTTCACTTCTGGGCGCGGCGCTTGCCGGCGCGTGCGCCGGCTACCTCGTGTGGAACCGCTTCCCCGCAAAGGTCATGATGGGCGATACGGGTTCCATGTTCCTCGGCGGTCTGGTTGTGGCGCTGGCCTATGCGCTCGACTGCCCGATCATCCTGTTGCCGGTCGGCATCGTGTATGTGATCGAAGCGCTGTCCGATATTTTCCAGATCATCGCCCTGCGCGTGTTCCACCGCAAGCTGTTTTTGATGGCGCCGGTGCACCACCATTTGGAGATGAAGGGCTGGACGGAGAAAAAGATCGTCTTTGTTTTCACGCTGATCAGCCTGCTCGGCTGTCTCAACGGTGTGATTTTGATGCAGCTCACGCTGCAGTCCTGATTGAAAAAAGCAACGAAAAGGGGAGGCAGCCATGTCTGAAAGAGTGAGACCGCAGCCGGGTCGTATACCGCAGCGCAGAAGGGCGCCGCGGTTTGCCGGTTTGTTTCAGACAGGCGGCGTGGACGTCGCGTTCACCTGCCTTGTCATGATTCTGTTCGCCATCGGCGTGACGATGATGTATTCCGCGTCCTACCCGTATGCGACCGCTTATAAGAGCACCTCGAACGTCTATTTCTTCAACCAGTTGATTTTCGGTATCCTCGGCTTTGTCGCTATGGGTATCATCTCGAAGCTCGACTACCGCATCCTCAACAGCTTTTTAACGCCGCTGGCATTTTTGGCAACGGTGTTTTTGCTCGTTTTTACCTATGCGTGGAATGTGCTCAAACACAACGAGATCAAACGCTGGCTCGAAATCGGCGGCCGGCAGTTACAGCCGTCGGAGCTTGCGAAGTTCGTGATGGTGCTCACGCTGTCCTATGTCATCTGTATCCTGTACCGCACGCTGGGCGGCAGCAGCAATCGCCGCATCCGCCCGAATATCGCAAGACTGTCCGGCTTTGAAAAAAGCTTTTTCAACTATATCGATACCAAAATGAAGGCCACCGTGCTGCTGGCCGTGATCGTGGCGCTGTTTTGCGGACTGGTGCTGATCGAAAGCCATTTGTCGTGCACGATTCTGCTGTTTCTCATCGGTGTTTCCATGATGTGGATCGCGGGCGTGGACAAAAAGTGGTTTGTGCTGCTGTTTGTCGGCGTTGCCGCCGCAATCGTGCTGGTCGTGTTCGTCAAGCCCGAAATCGTCAAGGTCATCAGCAACTACGGCTATGAGCGCATCATGGTTTGGAAAACCAAAGAGGACTTCGGCAAAACCACCCGCTGGCAAACCGAGCAGGGCCTTTACGCCATCGGCGCCGGCGGCCCGTTCGGCGTGGGCTTCGGCAATTCCAAGCAAAAACACCTGTGGCTGCCCGAGCCGCAAAACGACTTTATTTTCCCGATCGTGGTGGAAGAGCTCGGCTGGGTCGGCGGCGCGCTGATCGTGCTGCTGTTTGCGGCTTTGGTCATCCGCGGCTTCATGATTGCCACGCGCACGCACGATCTGTTCGGTGCGCTGTTGGTGATCGGCATCATGATGCAGGTCGGCCTGCAGGTGATTCTCAACATCGCTGTGGTCACCGACGTGATTCCGAATACCGGCATCGGTCTGCCGTTCTTCAGCTACGGCGGCACCGCGCTGTTTTTGATGCTGTGCGAAATGGGCGTCGTGCTGTCGGTGTCGCGCTCGTGTTCCGCGCGGCACGAAACCATGAAAAATGAGGAGAGAGAAGCATGAAAATCCTGTTTGCTGCCGGCGGTACCGGCGGCCATATCAATCCGGCGCTGGCCGCGGCCGGCGATATTCGGGAACGCTTTCCCGACGCCGAGATTTTGTTTGTCGGCACCAAAGATAAAATGGAATCGAAGCTCGTGCCGCAAGCCGGATTCGACTTTGCAACCATCGACATCGACGGCTTTTACCGCCAGCTTACAATCGAAAATCTCAAACGTAATTTTAAAACGCTGTTTAAAGTGCTGCGTGCGAGCGGCCAGACCAAAAAACTGATCCGCGCGTTTTCGCCCGATGTGGTCGTCGGTTTCGGCGGCTATGTCAGCGGCCCGGTTTTGCGCATGGCGGCGAAGCTGGGCGTGCCTACGGCGATCCACGAGCAAAACGCCTATCCCGGTATCACCAACAAAGCGCTCGCGTCGCGCGTGGACCGCGTGATGCTCACAAGCGAAAAGGCCGCGCAGTATCTCCAGCCGAAAAACCCGCCCGTCGTCACCGGTCTGCCGGTGCGCGGCGAACTGCTTAAAGCCAACCGCAGCGTTGCCCGCGCCGAACTCGGCGTGCGCGGCGACCAAAAACTGGTGCTCTCTATGGGCGGTTCGCTCGGTGCCGAAACGATCAACCGCGCGATGGTGCAGCTCATTGCCGACCACGCGCAGGACAAAACGCTCTATTTCCTGCATGCGATGGGTCAGTTCGGCGGTTGGGTGCCCGACGCGCTGCGCGAAAAGGGCGTGGATCCCGACAAGGCGGAAAACGTTGAGCTGCGCGCATATATCAGCGACATGGATCGCTGCATGGCCGCCGCCGATCTCGTCATCTGCCGCGCCGGCGCAAGCTCGCTGTCCGAGCTGCAGGCGATGGGCAAGGCGTCGATTTTGATCCCGTCGCCCAACGTGGCGGAAAACCACCAATTCCACAACGCAATGGCGCTTGTGGAAAAAAACGCAGCGTGCATTCTTGAGGAAAAGAACTACACTCCGGCGGCGATGGACGCGCTGTTCTGCGATTTGATGGAAAACGACGAAAAGCGTACGGCGATTGCGCAAAACGCGCTGAAGCTGGCAAAGCCCGAAGCCAGGCGCGAAATCGCGGACATCATCCTTTCGCTCGTAAAATAAACACCATTTCCGCCTTTTCGGCATAAGATAGTGCAGAAAACGAAAAGGTGGGTCCTTTATGGAAAAAATCATCGTGCACGGCGGACAGCCGTTGCGGGGAACGCTGCGTGTGCAGGGCTCCAAAAACGCGTCGCTGCCGATTCTGGCGGCCTGTGTGCTGGCGGACGGCGTTTGCGAGATCGAAAATTGTCCCGATCTTTCCGACGTGCGCGCCGCTGTGCGCATTTTAGAGCACCTCGGCTGCATCGTTTCACGCGCGGGCGATCAATTAACTGTTGATTCCCGGCGCGTTTCGTGTTATACTATACCGGATACACTGATGCATGAGATGCGCTCGTCCATCGTGTTTCTCGGCTCCGTGCTCGCCCGCACCGGCAAAGCGGCGCTTTGTGCGCCCGGTGGCTGCGAGATCGGGCTGCGGCCGATCGATCTGCATCTGTCGGCGCTGCGTGCGCTCGGCGCGGCGATCCGGGAGGAAAACGGTACGCTGCGGTGTGAAACACCGAAAAAATTGCAGGGCACTGTGATCAGTCTGAGCTTTCCGAGCGTCGGTGCAACGGAAAACGTCCTGCTTGCCGCCGCAACGGCCGGCGGCACAACCTGGCTGCTCAACGCCGCGCGCGAGCCCGAGATTGAAGACCTTGTCCGGTTTCTCAACGCCTGCGGCGCCGATATCGAAACCACGGGCGAAGGCACGCTTGTGATCCGCGGTGTCAGCCGGCTGCACGGCTGCCGCCACCGTGTGATCCCGGACCGCATTGCGGCGCTGTCGTTTATGGCGGCGGTTGGCGCGGCCGGCGGCGATGTGGTGCTCGAAGACGTGCGAACGAAACATATTTTGTCGGTCAACCGTGTGTTCGAACAGGCCGGATGCCGGTTGGAAACGGACGAACATACGCTGCATATCCGCGCCGACGGACGGCTGCGTGCCGTCCGGGATATCCGCACGCTGCCGCATCCGGGCTTTCCAACCGACGCGCAGGCGGCGGTTATGGCGATGCTTTGCACCGCCAAAGGCACCAGCGTGATCGTGGAGACCATCTTTGAAAACCGGTTCCACCATGTACACGGCCTGTGCCGCATGGGGGCCCGCATCCGGATTGAGGACCGCGTGGCAATCATCGACGGCGTTCCGAAACTGCACGGCGCCGCCGTGACGGCGGTGGATCTGCGGGCAGGCGCCGCGCTGATTATCGCATCGCTCGGTGCAGAAGGCACCAGCATCATTACAGGCTTACACCATATTGACAGAGGATATGAGAAAATAGAGGCGTGTTTACAAACGCTCAGCGCACAGATTGAAAGGAGTGCCGAAAGTGGACGACAACAATCAAAACAAAACCAACCCCTTCGGCGCTTACCGCTACGGTGACGGCGGCCCCAACCGGCCGCGCGACATCTCGTCCGATCTGTGGACGCCGATCAGCACGGGTGTGCCGATGCCCGGCACCGGAAAGCTGCAGGACGAAAACGAAACCCCGCCGGCCGCCCCGCCGGCCAAACGGCAGCGGCCCGCAGCGGCGCAGTCCGGCCGGAAAAAGCCGGCAAAGCCAACGCAGCAAAAAGCCAAGAGCGCCGCAACGCGCAAGGCCGCGCCCCAAAAGCAGCAGCCCGCTGCGGACGACCGTCCGGTTTTGCGCGAACGGACGCCGGCCCGCCAGCCCGACCGCAGCCGCGCGCGTCAGATGCAGCAGCGCGAACAGCGCGTGCGCAAAAACGACGAGCGCCAGTTTGAAAAAAACCGGGCGCATTATGAGACCGCGCGTTCCGCCGGCCGCTCGAGCGACGATATCCGCCGCGACAAAGCGCGCCGCAAACGCCGCAACAAAAAGCTGACCGCCGTGATCACCGTGGTCATCGTGATGGCGATCGCCGGCATCGTGGCGCTGGTCTATTGCTACGCCTACGGCGCACCGATTGCAAAGATCAATGTGTCGGGCAAGACCGATTATACGTCCGAGGAGATTATCGCCGCGTGCGGCGTGGAGCTCGGCGACAATATGCTGCGCGTGCGCAGCCGCGACGTCAACAAAGCGTTGTGCAGCAAACTGCCCTATATCCAAAACGCCAAAGTGGAATATAAGATGCCTGACACACTGGTTCTCAAAGTGACACAGACGAAAGAAAAATATCTGATCGTCGGCAAAAGCAGTTACCTTTGCTTGAGCGAAGAGGGGAAAGTGCTTTCGCTCAAAAAGAAAAAGGTCAAGGACGGCCAGTTCCGGCTGGAAGGCTTTGATTGGCAGGACGCTGTAGAAGGTACCGTTTATCAACCCGAGGGAGACAACGTCGCCCGGTTTGAAACTGCAAAAAAGATTGTTGAGCAGCTCGAACAAAACGAACTGTCCGGCGTCAACACCCTCAAGCTCCAATCCATGCATCCGATTCTGATCCAGTATGAAGGACGGATCAATATCTATCTCAACGGTACCGACGATCTGAACGAAAAAATCAGCCTGGTTGCCGGTATTCTCAAAAACGAGGTTTCGCCCAACAGCCAGGGCTACATCGACGCCCGGTTTGAAGGCCGCGCGTTCTATAACGAGGGCAGTATGTCGATAGACGGTTGAAAACCGTAAATATTTTTCAAATTTCCTGAAAGTTCTTGCATTTGGTTCTTGTGTTTTTTTGAAATGCATGCTATAATAACTTGAATATCCTATCAGCTTTACGGCAATAGGATCGTTTTCCCTGATTTTCAAGAGTATGAATGATATAGGAGGAAGTAAAATGAGCTTCATCATGGACAACGAAAACGTTGCTTATAACCAGATCAAGGTGGTCGGCGTCGGCGGCGGCGGCGGAAACGCGGTTAACTCGATGGTCGATGCCGGTGTGTTCGGCGTGGAATTTCTTTCCATCAACACGGACCGCCAGATTTTGGAAAACTCCAAAGCGACCCATAAGATCCTGATCGGCGAAAAGGTCACCGGCATGATGGGCGCCGGCGGCGATCCGGTTGTCGGCAAAAAAGCCGCGGAAGAAAGCCGCGACGTCATCTCCGAAGCCCTGCGCTCCACCGATATGGTCTTTATCACCGCCGGTATGGGCGGCGGCACCGGCACCGGCGCTGCGCCTGTTGTGGCGGAAATCGCCCGCGAACTCGGCGCGCTGACCGTCGGTATTGTGACAAAGCCGTTCAAATTTGAAGGCAGAAAACGGATGCAGCAGGCCGAAGACGGTATCCGCGAGCTGGTCAAGCATGTCGACTCGCTGATCGTCATTCCCAACGAAAGACTGAAACTGCTCGGCGACAAATCCCTCTCCATGCGCGACGCGTTCGGCAAAGCGAACGAAGTGCTGTGGCAGGGCGTCAAGAGCATTTCCGACACCATCAAGGTGCCCGGCTATATCAACCTCGACTTCTCCGACATCAAGAGCGTCATGAAGGACGCGGGCCGCGCCCATATGGGTATCGGCCGCGGCCGCGGCGCGGACTGCGCGGCGGAAGCCACCAAGCAGGCCATCACCAGCCCGCTGCTTGAAACCGCGATCGACGGCGCTTCCGGCGTCATCATCAACGTCACCTGCTCGTCCGACATGTCCCTCGATATGATCGAACAGGCCGGCGATCTGATCACCCAGGCGACCCATCCGGACGCCAACATCATCTTCGGTTCCGTCTTCGACGAGGAGATGGGCGACGAGATGCTCATCACCGTCATCGCCACGGGCTTCGGCTCCACCGAAGAAAACGACGCCGCGTCTTATCCGACCGCAGCCGCACCGGCAAAACCGGCGGCGCCGGTTGCCCAGCCGCAGCGCCCGCAAAACGCGAATCCCGGCTTCATCAGCCGTTCCACCAAGCCGAAGAGCGAAGGCTCCATCTTTACCGCGATGAACGGCGGTTCCCAGGAATTCCGCGCCTCGGAATTCGGCCGCAGCTTTGTTTCCGCGTTTGAAAACGCCAACCAAAGCACCAACCCGGCAGACATCTTCCGCACCGCTTCCTCCCAGCCCGCTGCGCCGGCGGAAGCGCCTGCCGCTCCGGCTGCCCCGGCAGCTCCGGCCGCACCGTCGTTTGACGTGATCGAAACTCCGGCCAAAAAGCCCGCCTCGATCTTTGACGATCCCGAAGAGGATGAAAGCGACGTGCTCCCGATTTTCAAGGGCAGAAACATCTTCTCCAACAATAACAACAACTAACAGTTGCATAAAGGCACACGGCCCCGTGTGCCTTTTTCCTTTTTTGTGAGGTGTTTTTATGAATGGTAAGACAATTGCAGTGATCGGTCTGGGCCACGGCGGCCTTGTGGCCGCGCTGAATCTGCAACAACGCGGCTTTGCCGTGACGATCTTTGAACAAAAAGACCGATCGTCCGTCGGCTATCCGTGGTACGACGATATCCGCTTTGACGTGTTTGATTTTTGCGCTCTGCCGCTCCCGCCGCGCGACTGCTATACCAACAAGGGCAGGCGGCTGTTTATTTCGCCGGACGAACAAAACAGCCTGCGTGTGCCGTCGGGCAAACCGATGGAGGAAATCTCCATCGACCGCCGGGCGCTGCTGAGGCATCTGACGGCGCTGTGTGAAGACGCCGGCGTTACCGTGCGGTTTGAGACGAAGGTCGATGCGCTCATCGTCAAAGATCATCGTGTGTGCGGCGTTTCGGCAGCCGGAAAAGCGCTGCCGTTCGATCTTGTGATCGACGCGTCAGGGCTGTTTTCGCCGTTTCGCGCAATGGTGCCGCCGTCGTTCGGCGTGCAGGCGCAGCCGGGCAAAAGCGACTATATGACGGCGTGGCGCGGCTTTTTTGAATGGACGCCGGAAACGGCCGCCCCCGACCCCGACCGCAATATCTATATTAAGCATCTGGGCGGCGTGGGGCTGAGCTGGTGCAACCTCAACGACCGCGGCGAAGTGGACGTTTTCGTGGGCCGGATCGGCGGGCTTTCGCCGGCGGAAAAGGACGCCGCCGTGCAAGCGCTCTACCGCAACCACGCGTTCTTTTCCAACGTGCCGCTGCGCGACGGGCAGTGGGGCTATATCTCGCTGCGCGGGCCGCTCGGCATGATGGTGGCGGACGGCTACTGCGCGGTGGGCGACAGCGCGTTTATGACGATGCCGATGATGGGCAGCGGCATCGAAGCCGCCATGAAGGCCGGTCTTTGGCTGGCGCAGCATATCTTTGAAAACGCCGTGACCGATTTCACCGCCGCCAATCTCTGGGGCTGGCAGGTGCGCTATTACCGCGAACTCGGTGCGCGCTATACGTTTGTGGACATGGTCAAGCGCTGGGTGCTGAACATCGACGTCGAGCTGCTCAACTGGCTGTTCGGCAGCGGCGCGGTGACAAACGAGGATATGGGACTTGTGTCCACCGACCCGGACAACCCTTACCGTCTGACGGCCGGCAAGATTGCCAAAAAGGTCGCCATCGTGCTGCAAAAGCCTGCGGTTATTCGCCAAACGGCAACCCGGATGCTGCGCGCCGCCGGTGCAAAACGCACGGCAAACGCCATTCCGCCGACCTATGACCGCGCAAAAATCGACCGCTGGCTGCGGCGGTATAACGAGATTTTGATCCACGACGCATAAATATTTCAAAAAACACTTGACAAGCTGAAAAACATTTGATAAAATATAATCGTAAAAAATAAACGAGGAGGCACATCCCATGAGCATCTATGATTATTCCGTTACGACCCCGCAGGGTGAGGAGATTTCCTTGAAAACGTATGAAGGCAAAGTGCTGATTATCGTCAACACCGCCACCGGCTGCGGCTTTACCCCGCATTACAAGGAACTCGAAGAGATCTATGAAACCTATCACGACAAAGGTCTCGAGATCATCGACATCCCGTGCAACCAGTTTGCCGGCCAGACCCCGGGCACGGACGACGAGATCCATGAATTTTGCACGCTCAAATATAACACCCAGTTTCCGCAGATGAAAAAGAGCGAGATCAACGGCGAAAACGCGCTGCCGTTGTACGGCTATCTCAAGAGCCAGCAGGGCTTCAAGGGCTTCGGCAAAGGCCCGATGGCGCTGGCGATGGGCGCGATGCTCAAAAAGATCGACAAGGACTACAAAAACAATCCTGAAATCAAATGGAACTTCACCAAATTCATCGTGGACCGTCAAGGCAACGTCGTTGCCCGCATCGAGCCGACCGAAGGGATGAAGGCGGTTGAAAAAGAAGTTGCAAAACTTATTTGACTGCGATTAGATGAAATCGGCAGAAAAGGTTGCAAAACCGAAAACTTTGTAGTATAATGAAGTAAGCACGGGGGGTTATAATACCGTGCTTACATTTTTAGAAAAAAAGGTGATTGGAACATGGGATACGATCCGAACGAAGCGCTCAAGCTGAAAAACCAGCTTTGCTTCCCGCTATACGCTGCCGCAAGGCGCGTGACCGGCGTCTATACGCCGTATCTCAAACCGCTCGGGCTGACCTATACGCAGTACATTGTGTTCATGGTTCTTTGGGAACAGGACGGTTTGCAGGTCAGCGAAATCGGTGAAAAACTGCTGCTGGATTCCGGCACGCTCACGCCGCTGCTCAAAAAGATGGAGGCACAGGGCTATTTGACGCGCACGCGCTCAAAGCTCGACGAGCGCAGTGTGATTGTGACGCTGACGGAAAAGGGAAAGGCGCTGAAAACGCAGGTTGGCGAAATCCCGCTGAAAGCGGCGCAGTGCGTGCGGTTGTCGCCGGAGGAGGGCAAGGTGCTGTACGACCTGCTGTATAAACTGCTGGCAACGACGCAGGATTTTACCGACGACGCGCAATAAGCGGCGGACAGAAGATGCGACGATACATTTCCAAGCGTACCATTCGCCAAAAGCGGATGGTATCTTGCTATAGCGGCTGATTGCCGCGAAGGAGGTTTTATGCAAAAACATTTCATCCGCGCGGCGGTCTGTGCGCTGCTGCTTCTGGTGTGCGCGGTGTCGGCGTATGCGCTGCAGCCGTGGGAGATCCGCTGGGAACTGAAATGGTCGGTCGCCAATGTCAAGGTGAGCAATCAGGTCTGCTCGGCGATGGAGGGCATGGGCGCAGACGATACCTATGTCTATACGGCGAAGATCCCCGCCAACGCGGCGTATTGCAACCTGACGCGCACCGAGATTGACACCGGCAAACAGACCCATCTGCGTTTTTATCCGAGCCTTTCCGCGGCGTCGCCTGCGCCCTGTACCGTCTGCGGCCACGCCAACGATATCGGCGTTGTTAAAACAGACGGCAGCACGGTGCTGTATGTTGCAACGGTGCAAAAGAAAACCGCGCTTGTCCGCCTGCTTGTGCGGGGCGACGGCGCGTATCTGACGGGCTATTTTAATCTGCTGCGCGCCGACGGCAAAACGAGTCTTGCCGCCTCGTCTGTCCGCTTGATCCGGCAGGAAAACGGCAAGCTGTATTTCCTTGTGAAAAACGGACTGCTTTTTTACAGCTGCATCCTCGACGAAACCGAAACCGGCGGCACGGCGGAGCAGCCGGTACCGGTGATTTGCCCGCGCCTGTTTGAAATCGACACACGCTCTGCGCAGTTTTACAACAGCGACGGCAGTACCTATCGGATTGATAATCTCGAAACGTGGGTCAACCAGGGCGCCACGCTCGACCGCGACAGCGGCGTGCTGTATGTGCCGCTGTATAACGGAACGAACGACAATGCAATCATTCTGTATGACGCGTCGCCGTATTTGAGCGCGCAGTCGCTGGCGGCTCAAACCGACAGCAAAGCCGTTCTCTTTCCGCAAAACGTGTCGTTCCGCCTGCAGAATCCGTCGCTCAAGCAGTTTGAAATCGAGTCGTGCGACTTTCGCAGCGCGGGCGGCGATCTGCTGCTGTATTTCAACAACAACGCGTCGCTGATCACCGTGGAGGGCATTTATGCCACAAACTACAGCAAAAACAGCGTTGCGCTCTCGCCCCTTGTCACCGACAGCACGGTGGTCTATACCGTCAAATACCGCGCAAACGGCGGCAAAGAGAATACGGCGCTCGACAACTGGAACCGTATGAACGCCACGCGCCACTTGGAAAATGTGACGACCAACCTGCGGCCGAACACCTTCCTGCCGCCGGACGACGCCCATTATTTTGCCGGATGGAATCTCTACCGCAGCTCCGACAAGTCCTGGCTGTATCAGCTGCCCGACGGCACGACTGCCTGGTATAAGGCCGCAAAGGCGCCGTCCAATGCTGCGCGTGTGCTGCTGCAGGACCGCGCGCCGGTGCTGAATCTGACCGCGCAAAACGGCGACACCTTCGCAGCCTGGGCGCAGTGGGAAGCTTATTCCTATACGCTCACATTCGATCCGCAGGGAGGCGTCACGCAGTTTGACACCAAGACCGTTCGCAGCGGCGAGCCCTTCGGTGTTTTGCCGGATGTGTCAAGAGACGGCTATACATTTGACGGCTGGTTTTTGCCCGACGGCTCGCCCGTCACACCGGAGCGCGTGTTTGACGCGGACGCCGACACCACACTGACTGCGCACTGGACCGCACAGCCGGAAACGCCGGATGACCCGCAGCCGCAAAACCCGTTTGACCTCTTTTCGTTCTTTCGCCGGATCCTCGACTGGCTGCGTTCGCTGTTTGCCGGGCTGATTCCGGGCTGACGGCTGCGTTTTTTTGTGAAAGATGTGCAGAATGCGCTAAAATCAATTGACATTTTTTCCCGTGAATGCTATAATTTTTTATCATATTCGTGTACAAAGTGTATACGGGTAAAAAAAGGAAAGGATCTGAAACCCATGAAACAGTTCAAGAAACTTCTCGCACTCGTTCTGGTCGGCGTGCTTTGCCTGTGCTGCTTTGCAGCTTGCGGCAAAACCGAGACCACCCCGTCCGAAACGCCGTCTGACAACGCGTCCGAAGGAACGGCCGGCACGCTGAAGATCGGCGCCATCGGCCCGCTCACCGGCGGCGCAGCCCTTTACGGCAACGCTGTCAAATACGGCGCAGAGCTTGCAGTCAAAGAGATCAACGCTGCAGGTGGCATCAACGGCATGCAGGTGGAAATCAACGTGCAGGACGATACCCACGACGCTGAAAAATCCGTCAACGCGTATAACACGCTCAAAGACTGGGGCATGGATCTGCTTGTCGGTACTGTGACCAGCGCACCGTGCATCGCTGTTCAGGCGGTTGCTGCCGAGGACAACATGTTCATGCTGACTCCGTCTGCAACGGCTGTGGAATCCATCGCCAGCCCGACCGCGTTCCGCATCTGCTTCTCCGACCCCAACCAGGGTATTGCTTCCGCTGACTACATCGCAGCGAAAGAACTCGGCAGCAAGATCGGCGTGATCTACAACAGCCAGGATCCGTACTCCAGCGGCATCTATGCGAAGTTTGCCTCCGAAGCCGAAGCCAAGGGCCTTGAAATCGTGGCCGCCGAAGCGTTTACCGAAGACAGCAAACAGGACTTCTCCATCCAGCTTCAAAAGATGAAGAGCGCGGGCGCCGACCTTGTGTTCCTGCCGATCTACGCAACGGAAGCTGCGCTGATCCTGTCGCAGGCTGCCTCCGCAGGTCTGGAGACCAAGTTCTTCGGCTGCGACGGTCTGGACGGCGTGCTCAATGTGGAAAACTTTGACACCTCCCTTGCCGAAGGCGTTATGCTGCTGACCCCGTTTGCAAAGGACGCTTCCGACGAAGCGACCCAAAACTTCGTGAAGGCCTATCTCGAAGCATACAACAACGACGAGACCTATCTCATCCAGTTCGCTGCCGACGCGTATGACTGCATCTATGCTGTGAAGGCTGCTGCGGAAAAGGCGAATATCAACGCCGACATGACCTCCAGCGAGATCTGCGACGCGCTTGTGGCTGTGATGACCGAAGTTTCCATCGACGGCGTGACCGGCGCAGGCATCACCTGGAGTGCCGACGGTGAACCGAACAAAGCCCCGAAGGGCGTCATCATCGAAGACGGCGCTTACAAGGCGATGGACTAAGATTATCAAAACTGAATCCATACGGTTCGGGTATGCTGTGCGTATTCGCACGGCATACCCGTTTCTTTGATCGTATGGAACAACTCTTGCGGTGAAAGACTTGTTCCATGCGATCACAGGTTTTTCTCAAACCCCGGCAAAGGAGAGGACAATATGCAATTTTTATCGTTTCTGATATCCGGGCTGAGCCTCGGCAGTGTCTACGCGTTGATCGCGCTGGGCTATACGATGGTCTACGGCATTGCCAAAATGCTCAACTTCGCCCACGGTGACGTCATCATGGTCGGCGCCTATCTGATCTATGTGGTCTCCACGATGCAGGGCCTGCCCATCTGGGTCGGCATTCTTGCGTCGGTGGTCGGCTGCACGGTGCTCGGTATGGTGATTGAACGGCTGGCCTATAAACCTTTGCGCGGCGCCCAGTCGCTGGCGGTTTTGATCACGGCGATCGGCGTGAGCTACTTTTTGCAAAACGCGGCGCTGCTGATCTTCGGCTCGTCGCCCAAAAGCTTTACCTCCGTTATCAACAAAAAGCCGATCTCGCTCTTTGACGGCGCGTTGGTGATCTCGTGGGAAGCGATTCTCACGATGATCGTCTCCATCCTTATCATGGTGGCGCTGACGGTTTTCATCAACAAGTCGAAGCAGGGCAAAGCGATGCGTGCCGTTTCCGAAGACCGCGACGCGGCGCAGTTGATGGGCATCAACGTCAACCGCACCATCACGCTGACCTTCGCCATCGGCTCTGCGCTGGCCGCCGTGGCCGGTATGCTGCTTTGCTCGTCCTACCCGACGCTGACGCCGTATACGGGCGCGATGCCGGGGATCAAGGCGTTTACGGCGGCGGTGTTCGGCGGTATCGGCTCCATCCCGGGCGCCATGCTCGGCGGCGTGCTGATCGGTATCATCCAGATGCTGGCCAACGGCTACATCTCCACCCAGTTGTCCGACGCAATCGTGTTTGCGGTGCTGATCATCGTGCTGCTTGTCAAACCCACAGGTCTGCTCGGCAAGAAGATCAACGAGAAAGTGTGAGGTGGGAGCGATGAACGAAAAAGCAATCAAGCTCCTCGGCGGCAAACGGCCGAAGGACAAAAACAGTTGGATCACAGTCTCCATCGTTGTGGTGCTGTTCGCTGTGATCGAAATCATCAAGGGCACCGGCCATATCAGCAATCTGCTGTCCGGTCTGCTCGTCCCGATCTGCATGTACATCACCCTCGCCGTGTCGCTGAACCTTGTGGTCGGCATTCTCGGCGAACTCTCGCTCGGTCACGCCGGCTTTATGTGCGTCGGCGCCTATTCCAGCGCGCTGTTTTCGCTTGTGACAAAAGACGCGATCCCGATGACCTGGCTGCGGTTGATCCTCGCGTTTTTGATCGGCGGCTTGTTCGCGGCGGTGTTCGGCCTTTTGATCGGCATTCCGGTGCTGCGCCTCAAGGGCGACTATCTCGCCATTGTGACCCTCGCGTTCGGCGAAATTATCAAAAACCTTGTAACGATTCTGCACCTCGGTGTCGACAAAAACGGGATCCATTTTTCAACCGAGTCCATCGCTGCGCTCCATCTTGAGGAGGACGGCACAGTGTTAATCAAGGGTGCGCTGGGTATCACGGGTGTGCCGAAAAGCTCCACGTTTGAGATCGGCTTTATCATCGTGATGATCACGCTGCTCGTGTCGCTCAATCTTATCAACTCCGCCAAGGGACGCGCGATTATGGCGATCCGCGACAACCGCATCGCCGCGGAATCGGTCGGCATCAACATCACCACCTATAAGCTGTTCGTCTTTTCCCTGTCCGCATTTTTTGCGGGTCTTGCCGGTGTGCTGTATTCCCATAACCTGGCGACGCTGACCGCCAACACGAACAACTTCGGCTACAATATGTCCATCTCGATTCTGCTGCTGGTCGTGCTCGGCGGCGTCGGTTCCATCCGCGGTTCCGTGATCGCGGCCATCATCCTCACAGCGCTGCCCGAGCTGCTGCGCGGCCTGTCGGATTACCGCATGCTGATCTATTCGATCCTGTTGATTGTCATCATGCTGTTCAACGCGTCGCCGAAGCTGGTGGCGCTGCGCGAGCGGTTCTCGATTAAAAAGATGCTCAAACGCAAAAAAGAAGCCCAAAAGGAGGTGCGCGCAGATGGCTAACGAAAAAAACGACGGCTCCCGTCTGGTTCCCTATCCGTCCGGTGCGCTGGTGCCGGAACGCGACGTTGACAAAACGCCGATTTTGGAAACGCGCCACCTCGGCATCGACTTCGGCGGTCTGACCGCGGTCGACGATTTTTCGCTGACAATCGGCCGCACGGAGATCGCCGGTCTGATCGGTCCGAACGGCGCCGGCAAGACCACCGTTTTCAATCTTTTGACCAACGTCTATCAGCCCACGCGCGGCGATATTTTGCTCGACGGCTACAGCACCGCCGGCAAAACCACGGCGCAGGTCAACCGCATGGGCATTGCCCGTACCTTCCAAAATATTCGCCTGTTCGACAAGATGAGCGTCATTGACAACGTCAAGGTCGGGCTCAACTCCAGCACGAAAGAGAGCTTTTTCGCCTGTATGACGCATTTGTTCGGCTATCACAAAGCGGAAAAGCTGGCGCACGAAGAGGCGCTCAAACTTCTTGATTTCATGCATATGACCGACGTGGCCTACGACGAAGCGGGCTCGCTGCCCTACGGTGCGCAGCGCCGGCTCGAAATTATCCGCGCCCTTGCCACCAAGCCCGGTCTGCTTTTGCTGGACGAACCGGCGGCCGGCATGAACCCGTCGGAAACGGC
>CACWJV010000004.1 GCA_902761265.1 Oscillospiraceae bacterium
GCAGCTTTCCGACAGCGGACGGTTCATGTCGGTGGGGTTGAAGTCGATAGCGACGCGGCCGATGGGAATCACGTCAAGCGGCTTGCTTTGGTCAAATTCGATGTACTTCATAGATGAACAACCTTTCCTAATGTAGTTTTCACAAGATAAAGCAGACTATTGAAAAGCATCTGCATCTTTTGCCAGTTGGTTTTGGGCGCCGCCTGATCCGGGTCGGCGGTGAATGTGCCGTCCGTATAGGTGTACGCCTGATTGTTATACGCGGTCACGTCGTTTTCGTGCAGTGTGATCACACGCATGCCGTAGGGGCCGCTTTTGGCGAATTCGCAGCCGTAGGTGAGGTTCAGCTCGATGCCGTCGTAAACGCCGGAAAAGCCGTCTTGATGCATGTGGCCGAAGAAGGCGGCGACCACGTCGCCCTGCGCCTTCCACGCGGCAAATTCGTCGCTTTGTCCGTCGCTCTGATAGACGGTGTCAAAATAGCCGCGGGCGCCTTCGGCGAGCTTGTAAAAGTGAATGCCGTTGTCTCTGGCAGCCGGCACGCCGTAGGAATCATTTTTGTCGCAGACGGTAAATAGGTTCGTGACCTCGTCTACCGGAATATGCTGAAACACGAAGGCCGGTACGGTGGTTTTGTTTTGCGCTTTCTGCGCGTCGCTGTCGGCTTTATACCAATCGAGCGACGCCGCGCTGACTTCGTCCGTCACGGTGTCCATGCAGTAAAGGTTCAGCTTCACGCTGCCGTCGGAGCCGAGGACCGGCAGACGGTAGTCGATGCCGTCGCTGTTTGTGCTCATGTCGCGCGTCAGATTGTTTTTATATTGGCCGTAAAACGCGAGCCAGTCCTCGTTAGACACATGGACTTTATAATCGTTGTTGCCCTGGACCATGGCGAACGGGACGCCGCTGTCAGAAAAGATCTGCAGCACAACCGCCGCGGCCGCCCGCGCGTTTTCGCGGGTTTTCGCCTTGTCTTTGCCGGTGAGTCCGTAGGCGGCAACGCCGTCAAAGAGCGGACGGGCGTCGGTGCCCTTGTCGCCCACGCGCAGATCCTCCACCAGATCGCCGGTGAACACGATCAGATCGGGCTTTGCCGTCCGGATCGCTGTTTCCAAAAAAGGTTTGAGCTGTTTGGCCGGGTATTGGTCGTCCTGTGTGTCGGTCAGATGCAAAATCGTGAACGTGCCGTCGGCGCGAAACTGCAGCGTTTGCGCGGCCGGTTCAGCCGCAGCGGCGAACGCAACAGAGCAAAGACCGATCAGCAGGCTGCAAAGGACGGACAGTGCGGTTCGGATGCGTTTCATGGTTCTTCCTCCCGGCTGTTCAACAGACGGCATGGCCGCCTGTTGCAAAAATTTCGATATGCTTTTTCGCGTTTTCATACGCGCCGCGAATCTCGGCGGTGTGCAGATCGTAGTAGCCCTTGATTGCGCCGGCGGCGTAGCTTTCGCGCACCGAACGCTCTACCGCGTCAAACGTGGCGGTGGCGATGTTGATCTTTTTGATGCCGGTGTGATAGCATCGGACGAACTCTTCGGGCAAAATGCCGGTGCCGCCGTGCAGCACCAGCGGCGCCGCAACGAGATTGCGGATCTGTTCGAGAATGTCAAACCGCAGATGCGGCGTGTCTTTGTAGTTGCCGTGGGCGTTGCCGATGGCGACGGCCAGCGCATCGACGCCGGTCTCTTTGGCAAACCGCGCGGCCTCCGCGGGCGCTGTGCAGCGCATGGCGATGTCTACCGAGCCGTCTTCGCTGCCGCCCACACAGCCGATTTCCGCCTCCACGGCGGCGCCGTAGGGCTTTGCCATTTCGATGACCTTTTTGGTCATGGCGATATTTTCGTCCAGCGGGAGATGCGAGCCGTCAAACATGACGGAGGTAAAGCCGAGGTCGAGCGCCTGCTGAATCGTCGGCAGCGTCAACCCGTGGTCAAGATGGACGGCGACGGGGACTCTCGCTCCCTTTGCCGCAGCGACCATCAGCGGACCGATGAGGGCGAGCGGGGAGTGGTTGAGCCGGACTTCGGCGATCTGCAAAATGATCGGCGCGTTCGCTTCCTCGGCGGCGGCGATGACGCCGCGCACCATTTCCATATTGGCGATCGAAAACGAGCCGACCGCGTAATCTTCGGTCTGCGCCTGCAGCAGCAGATCTTTCATGTTGACAAGCATTGGGGATTCTCCTTTATTCAATGGATTTGAGCGATTCCACCATGTCGACCTTTCTGAGGTTGCGCATGAGGATGAGGTTGACGAGCATCGTGAAGCTCATGGACAGCACAATGGCCCAGACAAACGCCATGATACCCGCATCGCGGCCGAAGCGGATCAGATCCACTTCACCGACCAAAATCACGATGCGGTGCAGCCCGATGCCGCCGGGCAGACCGAGCAGCGTGCCGAAAATACTCAGCAGTATATTTTCGCGGAAGATATAGTTTGCAACCTCTTTGTCGTTGAAGCCGAGCACCTTGATCGTTGCGATCTCTTTGACCCGTTCGTGGATATTGATGCTCGACAGGTTATACAGCACGATCAGCGCCAGCAGACCTGCGGCCGCGATCATCACAAGGACGATGTAGCCCAAAGAGTCGAACAGGGTGTCAAAGGAGGACCGGATGTCTTCCTGATAGGCGAGGGCGCTGATGGAATATTCCGCCATCATGGCCTTGGCCAGCGTGTCCTTTTGCTCCGGCGTCAGCGCATAGGCGAGATTGGCAGAGATGTAGTTGTATTGCGGGTTTTGGCCGAAGAGTGTGGCATAAGTCCCAGATTGCGGGAAAGCTTTTTGGTAATTACACAGCCGTTTTGCGGCAGCGGGATGGATTCTCCCGTTTTGTCGTCGCGCACGTCTATGTAGTTCGGCAGCGACGACGCGTCTTCGGGTACCATCAGGTAGGTTTCCATCAGCTTGTCGTGGTCGGAGCTTGTTGTGTTATAGACCTTCATAAAGGTCAGATTCGCTTCCTTGATTTCGGGACGCGAGCGCACGAAGTCCAGCGCGTCGCAGTCCATCACGGTGGTGTCATAAGAGCCGTTGGTAACGATCTGCATATCATAGCGCAGGATGCTGTCCTCGTTGGTGAACTGCTCCTCAAGGCTGGTGTTGATACTCTTGTCGAGTCCGAAGCCGCCGACCAGCAGCGCCGTGCAGCCGAACACACTGATGACCGCCATGATGAACCGCTTTTTGTTGCGGAACACGTTGCGCCACGTGACCTTCCACGTAAAGCTCAAGGAGCTCCACAGCTTCGGGAATTTTTCAAGCAGCACACGCTTGCCGCCCTTGGGCGCTTTGGGGCGCATCAGCGCCGACGCCGGCACGCGCAGACTCATATAGCCGGCGCGATGGGCTGCAAAGACGGTGGTCAGAATGGAGATCAGCAGACCGGGAATGGCATAGCTGAAGCGGTATTTCATGATGAGCGGCGGCAAATCGAACATGATGCCGTACGCGGACGTAATCGCATACGGGAACAGGATAAACCCGAGAAACGAGCCGGTGATACCGCCGATCAGACCGGCGCTCAACGCATAGATCAGATATTTGAGAATGATTTCCCGGTTGTGGAAACCGAGCGCCTTGAGCGTGCCGAGCTGGGTGCGTTCGTCTTCGACCATACGGGTCATGGTGTTCAGCGACACGAGCGTGGACACCAGGAAGAAGAACCACGGGAAGATCATGGCGATGGCGGCGGTGCGGTTGGCTGTGCGGCCGTATTCCTCAAAGCCCTTGAGCGCGTCGTCGCGGTCATAGACATACCATTTGGCGGTGTCGAGATTGAGCAAAAACGTCTTGGCGGCGTCGAGCTTGTCCTTTGCGGCCTGCAGCTTGCTGTAGGCCTCTTCTTTTTGCTTTGCAAACTCCGCTTCGATCGTGCCGGCCTTGCTCTTTGCCATCTGCAGCTGGATCTCGTAGTTGGAGATCTGGTTTTTGTAATCCGACAGCTGCGACAGCACATCCAGCTCGCCGATCTGAATATCGTAGTTGGCGCCGGTCAGTTGCTTTTCCGCTTCGTTCAGCTGGGTTTCGGCGGAGGCGAGCTGCACACGGGTGGTTTTGAGCTGTTCCACCATGGCTTTGGCGTTGTCCAGCTCCACCTTTTTGGTGGCCAGCAGGGCTTTGGTGTTGGTCAGCTCGCGCCGTGTGTTGGCAAGCTGCAGCTCCAGCGTTTGCAATTGCGGCTCCAGATAGGCGGAGATTTCCTCCGCGGTGCCCACAGCGGTGAGCGAGCGGACGGAGTTGACGATCTGATCCACTTCCGCGCCGACAAGACCCGACTGCTCAAAGCGGTTGATGATACCGCTGACCTGATTGCCCTGCGTTTCGTCCAGGTTGGTCAGTGCACCGCGGGTGGTGGCAACAAGGTTTTCAAGATACGTCACCGTGGTCATCAGGGTGTTGACCTGGGTGTTGGCGACGTTGTATTCCGTTTGTGCCGCGCGCAGATCGGTCTCTGCGTTGGCGTACTGGTCGACCTGTGCTTTCGCGGCCAGATATTCGGCGCGCTTTTGCTCATAGGCGGCAAACTGCGTGGAATGCTCCAGCTTGCTCTGGCCGATCTTGCTGTTGGCCTCGGCGGCTTTTTCGTTATACAGCCGCTTGTATTCCGCAAGCTGGGCGTCGCCGTTTTTCGCCATGTCGAGCACGGTCTTGACCTGCTCCTCCGCCTCCCTGATCATGGCGTCTGTCTGCTGCTTGGCGGCGGCGTATTCGCGGTCGCCCTTTTCCACCTCGGTGGTATACTGCGCACGCAGCTTTGTCACGCGCGGCGTCAGACAATCCTGGGAGATGGAGTTGATATAGTCGACATAGGGCTTGACATAAGCCTGATAATCGTCGGAATACGGGTCCAGCGAATCGGTGCCCTGCAAGCGGATGGACAGACTGTTGAAATAGTCGGTCTTGAAGTTTTCCTGCGGGATATAGACAAAGGTGCCGAGCTTGCCGGTGCCGATTTGCGTGTTGCCGCGTTCAAAGTTGATATACAGCGGCGTGCGGATGATGCCGGTGATGGCAAATTCCGTGTTGTGCAGCGTGCCGGCAATATCGGTGCCCGCGCCGTCGATGGATACGACCGCGCCGATTTTGAATTCCTCCGGGGTGGAAAGATTGCTCGCGTCCACCACACACTGGTTGGCCTGCGTCGGCCACGCGCCGTCGATCAGTTGCGGGCGGTTGATAAATGTGCGGTCGTCTGTGCCGAGCGAGGCGTTGGCCGCCTTTGCCATATCCAGCGCATAGGCGCGCACGGTCAGCTCGGAACCGTCGAGTTCGCTGACCTTTTCGCCGTTGACGCGCAGCACGCCGTCCACGAATCTTTCGCCGCTGACATGCTCCACACCCTGAATGCCGGAGATGACCTTGACGTCGTCGTCGGTCAGACCGGCGGTGGAGATGACCTGCAGATCCATGGCGTTGGTGTCGATATAATACTGCGTGGCCGTGTCGCGCATATCCGGCGCGGTGGCGTGGATGCCGGCAAAGAAGCTGATGCCGAGCGCCACGATGGCAGCCAGTGATATGAACCGCGATTTGGTGCGGTCAATGGTGCGCCAGGTATCTTTTAAAAGCGCTTTGTTCATGTTCTTCTCCTTACCACTCTAAAAGATCGACCGAAACCGGATGTTCGTTGACTGCGATCTGGACCACACGGCCGGAGCGCATGGTGATGATGCGGTCGGCCATGCCGGCGAGCGCCTGGTTGTGCGTGATGACGACCACGGTTGTGCCGGTTTCGCGGCAGGTACGCTGCAGAAGCCGCAGGATCTGTTTGCCGGTGCGGTAATCGAGCGCGCCGGTCGGTTCGTCGCAAAGCAGCAGCTTCGGGTTTTTGGCCAGCGCACGCGCGATGGAAACGCGCTGCTGTTCGCCGCCGGAAAGCTGCGAGGGGAAGTTGTCCATCCGTTCGCGCAGCCCGACTTTTTCCAGCACCTTGCGCGGATTGAGCGCTTTTTTGCTGATCTGGCTGGCAAGCTCGACGTTTTCGAGCGCCGTCAGATTCGGCACGAGGTTGTAAAACTGGAAAACAAACCCGACGTCGTAGCGGCGGTAGTTGATCAATTCGTCCTTCGACAGGTTGTTGATCAGCCGGCCGGCCACGCGGATCTTGCCGTCGTCGCAGCTATCCATGCCGCCGAGCATGTTCAGCACGGTGGATTTACCGGCGCCGCTGGTGCCGACGATCAGACAGAATTCGCCCTCTTCAATCTGGAAGCTGACGCCGTCCACGGCGGGGATGACGATCTCGCCGGCGGTGTAGCGTTTGTATACGGATTCAAATTCGATAAAGCTCATGGGAACACTCCTTTGTCGTGTTTCATTCGGATTTGTCCGGCGCCGCACGCTGCGCTGCGCCGAAAAGAGGCCATGAAAAATGAGCGTTCATTTTTCAATTTTCAATGCGCAATGGTTATGCTCTGCTCTTTTTGCACGCTTCCCACAATCCGTTGAGATAGGCGGCGCCGAGCGCGCGGTCGTAAAGGCCGTAGCCGGGTCTTGCCGTTTCGCCCCAGATCATGCGGCCGTGGTCGGGCCGGATATAGCCGTCGAAGCCGACGTCCTGCAGCGCTTTGACAATTTCGTAAAGGTCGAGCGAACCGTCCGCGGACAGATGGCTCGTTTCGTGGAAATGGTTGCCGGTAACCTTGATGTTACGCAAATGCGCAAAATAGATGCGGTCGCCGACTTCGCGGATCATGGCGGGCAGATCGTTTTGCAAATTGGCGCCGAGCGAACCGGTGCAGAAGGTCAGGCCGTTATACGGGCTGTCCACCAGTTTGAGAAACCGTTTGAGCGACGGCAGATCGCGGATGATACGCGGCAGACCGAAGATATCCCATGGGGGATCGTCCGGGTGGATCGCCATTTTGACGTCGCATGCCTCGCACACAGGGATGATCTTTTCGAGAAAATACTGTAGATTTGTCCACAGATCCTCGTCCGTGATGCCCTTGTATTTTTCAAACAGATCCTTGATCTCGCCCATCCGCTCGGTTTCCCAGCCGGGCATGGCGTAACCGTTGGAGTTGTCGTCGATTTCGCGGAACATATCCTCGGGGCTTTTGCCTTCGATTTGTTTGCCGTTATACGAAAGACAGGTCGCGCCGTTGCCCATATCCATTGCAAGATCGGTGCGCGTCCAGTCGAACACCGGCATGAAATTATAGCAGATCACCTTCACGCCGGCCTTCGACAGGTTGCGGATGGAGGTGATGTAGTTTTCGATGTATTTGTCGCGCGTGGGCAGCCCGAGCTTGATATCCTCGTGGACGTTGACCGATTCGATGCATTCCATCGTGAGGCCCGCGTTTTCGATTTCGCGTTTCATGTCGAGAATTTTGTCAAGCGGCCAGGGTTCGCCGCAGGGCAGGGTGTGCAGCGCCGGCACAACGCCGACGACGCCGGGGATCTGGCGGATTTGTTCGAGCGATACGGTATCTTTTTCGTCGCCGAACCAGCGGAAGGTCATTTGCATAGCGATTCTCCTTTATCCGTTGAGGTCTTTGAGGGTTTGTTTATAGGTTTCGTCTTTGACCGCACCGCCGGTTTCTTCGTCTTTGACCAGCACACGGCATTGGTATTTCGTTTCGGTGGTGTAGCCCTGATAGATCATGCAGGTTTGTGCGAGCGTATACGGCAGCAGATCGGCGTCGGGGTCCATCATATAGGCGTTGCCGTCCACAAGAATGACCAGCTCGGAGAAGTTTGCGCTGTCATAGGTCTCGATGCCTTTGAAATAGGGGAACGAGCCGTCGTCCAAAAAATCGTAGAGGTCTTCGATGACGTCCATCCCGACCGTTGTCAGTAGCAGCTTGTGGCTCAGTTCGCTCATCACGAGCGTAGCGATGCCTTTGTCTTCGTTGATTTTGGCGGAATAAAAGCCGTGGTTTTCGGCGTAGGCGGGCAGGTTTTCCTTTTCTTCTTTGCTGAGATATGCCAGCGGCACTTTGATTTTAACGCTGCCGGACGGATAGGTGACCTCCTGCGGCTCGGTATAGGCGGGGTTGGTTGCAGCCGCTTCTACAAACGCGGGGTCGGCGGCGGGGGTATCTTCCTTGCCGCAGGCAGAAAGCAAAACGACTGTCAGCAGGCAAAGGCTCAAAGCGATGATTCGTTTCATAACGGGATCCTCCGGATCGTGCATTTTTGACATAGAAAATGTCAATATAGTATTTTAAATATAGTTCTTTTAATTTACTTTAAAATAGGGCAATGCAAACGATTCAATTTATCATAGCACAACGGCACACAAATTTCCACCGAATTCGCAAAATAAATCGGAAAATGGATCGATTTTTTTCGTGCCGGAGATTCTTCTGTGAAAATTTACAAAAAAACAGGAATAATCCGTGAATCTATATTAAAAAAAACAATGGACAAAAAGGGTCAAATTTGTTAAAATCAAATGAATGCAGGTGTGCCCTTTTGACGCCTGTGTTGAGAAACGCAAATATTTTTTTGGAGGAATGATTCCGATGGGCAAAAAATTTGTTTATTTGTTCAAAGAGGGAAATGCTGACATGAGAGAACTCCTCGGCGGCAAAGGCGCAAACCTTGCTGAGATGACGAACCTCGGTCTTCCTGTTCCCCAGGGCTTCACCATCACCACCGAAGCCTGCACCCAGTACTATGAAGACGGCCGTCGCATCAATGACGACATTCAGGCTGAAATCATGGCAACGATCCCGAAGCTGGAAGAAATCACCGGCAAAAAATTCGGCGACGAAGAAAACCCGCTGCTCGTTTCCGTGCGTTCGGGCGCCCGTGCGTCCATGCCGGGTATGATGGACACGATCCTCAACCTCGGCCTCAACGAACGTGTGGTCAACGTGATCGCAGAAAAATCCAACAATCCCCGCTGGGCATGGGACTGCTATCGCCGTTTCATCCAGATGTTCTCCGACGTCGTTATGGAAGTCGGCAAGAAATACTTTGAACAGCTCATCGACAAGATGAAGGAAGAAAAGGGTGTGAAGCAGGACGTCGAGCTGACCGCTGACGACCTCAAGACCCTTGCCGGCCAGTTCAAGGCTGAATACAAAAAGCAGCTCGGCAAAGATTTCCCGGACGATCCGAAGGAACAGCTCTTCGAAGCGATCAAGGCCGTGTTCCGTTCCTGGGACAACCCGCGCGCAAACGTGTATCGCCGCGACAACGACATCCCGTATTCCTGGGGCACCGCTGTCAACGTGCAGGCGATGGCGTTCGGCAATATGGGCGACGACTGCGGTACCGGCGTTGCGTTTACCCGTGACCCCGCAACCGGCAACAAGGGCCTGTTTGGTGAATTCTTGACCAACGCGCAGGGCGAAGACGTGGTCGCCGGCGTGCGTACCCCGATGCACATTTCCGAAATGGAACAGAAGTTCCCGGCCGCTTTCAAAAAGTTCAAGGAAGTCTGCTCCATTCTTGAAAACCACTACAGAGATATGCAGGACATGGAATTCACCGTGGAACACGGCGAACTGTTCATGCTCCAGACCAGAAACGGCAAACGTACCGCGAAGGCTGCGCTCAAAATCGCCTGCGACCTTGTGGACGAAGGCATGCGCACAGAGCAGGAAGCTGTTCTGATGATCGACCCGCGTAACCTTGACACGCTGCTGCACCCGCAGTTTGACGCGAAAGCCCTCAAGGCTGCCACGCCGATGGGCAAGGGTCTCGGCGCTTCTCCGGGCGCTGCCTGCGGCCAGATCGTGTTCACCGCTGACGATGCCGAAAAATGGCATGCGGAAGGCAAGAAAGTCATCCTTGTCCGTTTGGAAACTTCTCCGGAAGACATCACCGGCATGAAGGCGTCTCAGGGCATCCTGACCGTTCGCGGCGGTATGACCTCCCACGCAGCCGTTGTTGCCCGCGGTATGGGTACCTGCTGCGTTTCGGGCTGCTCCGACATCGTGATGGATGAAGAAAACAAGAAGTTCACCCTCGGCGGCAAGACCTTCCACGAAGGCGACGTCATCTCCATCGACGGTTCCACCGGCAACATCTATGACGGTGCGATCGCGACGGTTGACGCCCAGATCGCCGGCGAATTCGGCCGCGTCATGGGCTGGGCCGACAAGTACAGAAAGCTCAAGGTCCGCACCAACGCCGACACCCCGGCAGACGCGAAGAAAGCCCGCGAACTCGGCGCAGAAGGCATCGGCCTTTGCCGTACCGAGCACATGTTCTTCGAGCCGGACCGTATCGCTGCGTTCCGTGAGATGATCTGCTCCGATACCGTCGAAGAGCGCGAAGCTGCGCTTGCCAAGATTTTGCCGATGCAGCAGGCTGACTTCGAAGCGCTGTATGAAGCGCTGGAAGGCTGCCCGGTCACGATCCGTTTCCTGGATCCGCCGCTGCATGAGTTTGTTCCCACCGAAGAAGCCGACATCGCTGCGCTGGCTGAAGCGCAGGGCAAGAGCGTGGAGACCATCAAGGGTATCATCCAGGGTCTGCACGAATTCAACCCGATGATGGGTCACCGCGGCTGCCGTCTGGCTGTCACCTATCCGGAAATCGCGAAGATGCAGACCAGCGCTGTCATCCGCGCTGCCATCAACGTCAAGAAGGCGCATCCGGACTGGGATATCGTTCCCGAAATCATGATTCCGCTCGTGGGCGACTCGAAGGAACTCAAGTATGTCAAGAAGTTCGTTGTGGAAACCGCAGACGCTGAAATCGCGGCTGCCGGTTCCGACCTGAAGTATGAAGTCGGCACCATGATCGAGATCCCGCGCGCGGCCCTGACCGCCGACGAGATCGCGAAGGACGCTGAATTCTTCTGCTTCGGCACCAACGATCTGACCCAGATGACCTACGGCTTCAGCCGTGACGACGCCGGCAAGTTCCTTGACGCTTACTACAACGCCAAGATCTTCGAAAACGATCCGTTTGCCAAACTCGACCAGATCGGCGTCGGCAAGCTGATGAAGATGGCTGTCGAACTCGGCAAGGGCGTCCGTCCGACCATGCACTGCGGTATCTGCGGTGAACACGGCGGCGACCCGACCAGCGTGGAATTCTGCCACGAGATCGGCCTCGACTACGTCTCCTGCTCCCCGTTCCGCGTGCCCATCGCCCGCCTTGCTGCTGCCCAGGCTGCGATCAAGGACTGAGGGACAACGCGTTAAGCGACGCCCGACGATATGTCCATTTTGCCGGATTTACCCTCACAAAATCGGACGCGGAAGCGTATTTTCGCGCCCGCGACCCGAAGCGAAGGGTGAATCAGTGGAAGGACATCACCATCAATTTGTTCATCTAAAAAGACTCCGTCGGAGAAATCCGGCGGAGTTTTTGCGCGTGAGGAAAGCTCACCTGATTTTGGCAAATTGACAAAGCTATCGCTTTATGTTATCATAAAAAGAATGATAATTGCTTTAATAAAATGTCCTGAATTTGGAAAAGATATTTCTGAGAAAGAAGCAAAAACTTTTATTTAATCTGGAGGTTTTATATGACAGCTATTGAACTAGAAAACGAGTTATCAAGGCTCCCAAGGTTATTGTACTTCTGTAGTTTAAATGACCTTGATTATAAATGTTTAATATTGGGCAGGTATGAAAGTGGGCCGCTTGAAGAATGGTCCAGCATACCGATAACTCTTGAGCACAAGTTGGAAGTAATGCTTGAATTATTTGACAAAAGACAACTATCAGAAGATGAAAACCGTGCTTTTGTTGATTGCTATAGACGTATTCTAAATTGGTGTAACCATCTCCAGAGGACGGCGAAAGAACAACTGCGCTTCTTAGAAAAGCTTAATAAGAATCAACTTAATGAGATTGAACAACAAGTAAAAGCATATCAACACGCTCGTTTGTTGAAAAGATACTATTAAAAGAGTTTGAATTATTTTGACTTAAAAGAATAATTCGCACATTTGCCTCCTTTTTGATTCTATGCTACACTTTGCATGAACTCAAACAAAGGAGGTATTCTTATGACAATCACAAACGAAAGCAAACCCCTCAGCAAGTACGGCATGATGCGCAGGACGTATCTGAAAGAGCACCAAAAGGCATTCTACATTCAACTCCAAGCGCGCGGAGAGCTTTGGCAGCATCTGCGTGAGGTGGATGAACAGGCACAGTCCATGGTGAACACGATCGTTGCGCGAATGGCAGAAATCGACGGCGTGACGGAAGAGCTCAAGGCGACCGATCAAATGCAGTGGGTCGGGTTGATGAACAACTACCGGCATTGCGCCGAAGAATTTGTTTTGCGGGATGTGGTGTACACATGACTGGCTGGCAGAGGTCGCGCAGGGAAAACCTGGAATATGAGTATACACGGAACTGCTGAATCACTTCTCCGGCACGTGACACAAGGGTTGTTGGCACACCTGATGAGAATCGAACTGCAAACACACACTTAGGAGCAGGGGACAGGAGGGATAATTTTGTAACTAAAAAAGTGGAAAAATCCCTTATTTTATTGGGGTTTCCGAAATCTTTTCTTAATTTTATCACCGCTGATTTTTGCTAATATTATGCCTTTTTTTGCAGTCTTTTTTGCAAAATGTTTGCAAGCGGTACCAATCCTCTGCATGTTATTAGTTCGATTTTCCTTGATGGTGCACGATTGCATTATCAACCCGTTAGCTTATCACCGGTTGCCTATATTATACATCAAGAATCGGAAAAATCAAGGGGGTTATAAGGCGGTACGTTAGATTTCAAAATTGAAAGAAGAATTGCGGTGGGAGCGATCCCGTCGCAATCTTTTTATTGCAAGTATTATGATAGAGCCACGACATGAATACCCCATACCGCGATCTCACAGAAAAACTGTAACCCGCACATTCGACTTGCCTCCGCTTCTTTGGTAGAATGAAAGCGCCAAAGGAACGGAGGTTTAATATCGGTGACGAGGACTTTACACGACTGCTGCCGGAGAATTGCAAAGAAGCGTATGAGAATTGCAAAGGCGTGATGCGGCGCTGTATTTACATCATTTATGCCGCGCTGTATTTACATCATTTATTACTTGTTTTTCGCGGGAAAGTGTGATAAAATATAATATCTATAAAATGCAAGGAGCAATACGCATGCAGATATCAATAGAAAAAGAAAACAGCAAGCTTACCGTTACGGTTTCCGGAAGAATTGACACCGTCACCGCTCCCGAACTGGAAGAATTTGCGCTTGAACATATGGAAGGTATTACCGAGATGGCGCTGGATTTAGCCGATGTGGAATACGTTTCGTCGGCAGGGCTGCGCGCGCTCCTTCAGATTCATAAGGATATGAGCAAGCAGGGCAAACTGAAGCTTTTGAATATCCGACCATCTGTGAAGGAAATCTTTGATATGATTGGCTTTTCACGCATTTTTACCATCGAATAATACAATGGATAAAAAGAAGTTTTCAAGAAACAATCTGGCGTTCAATATCGTCAGCGCCGTGCTGCTTCTGATTCTTATATTCAGCATCATTGTCAGCCTGATTGGTTCCAACATTTTAACGGAAATTGTGAACCGTTCCTACGGCGATGCGGCATATGCGGTTGCGGATATGGGTTTAACCATGGTCAACGGCAATCATATCGACAGGTACCTGAAAAACGGCGAAAGCGACGAGGAGTGGCAGGAAACCACCCGTCAGCTTCAGACGCTTTGCGACAGGATGCAGGTGACGATGATTTACGTCATCTGCCTGGATACCGCCGATTATGAAAGCTATACAACCGTTTTTCACGTTGTGGGAAGCGATATTGACGATTACAAGCCGCTGTCCCTCGGACAGGTCAAAACATATTCAAATGACTCGTTCAAAAAAGAGTTTGAGGTACTGTATGCGGACGACAATATCGAAAACTCAACCCTGATCGGCGCTGCAGAACTGCACGGCGATAAATCCTATATCACCAGCGTGCATCCCGTCAGGAATGGCAGCGGAAAGATAACGGCCATGCTTTGCGCACAGGTGCCCGTTACCGATATGCATACCAGAGTGAAATACTTTGCCAGAATTGCCGTTGCGGCGATTGTTCTGGCAGCTCTCGTGATCATCGTCTACACGAAATATATCCGCAAGAATATTGCGGGACCGATCGGGCGGGTGTCCGCGGAAACAAAGCGCTTTGCCGCGGAAAACACCAAGGGCGAGCCGCTGGATATTGTCAGCAGAATTAACGAGATTTCCAGCCTGAGCCATTCCATTGATGAAATGGAAGAGGAGATGCTGGAATACATTGAAAATCTCACTGCCGTGACAGCGGAAAAAGAGCGCGTCAGCACGGAGCTTTCCGTGGCGAAAAGAATTCAGGAAAACGCCGTTCCGCACATCTTCCCCGCGTTTCCCGAAAGAAAAGATTTTGACATCTACGCCTATATGAAGCCTGCCAAAGAGGTCGGCGGCGATTTTTATAACTATTTTCTGATTGACGACGACCACCTCGCGCTGGTGATGGCGGACGTTTCCGGCAAGGGTATTCCCGCCGCGCTCTTTATGATGGTCACCAATATTCTCATCGTCGACAGAACGCGCCTGGGCGGTACGCCTGCCGAAATCATCGAATATGTGAACGACACCGTCTGCTCCAATAATGAAGCGGGGATGTTTGTAACGGTATGGCTCGGTATTCTGGAACTCTCCACGGGAAAGATTACCGCCTGCAACGCAGGTCACGACGACCCCGCCGTTTACCGCAAGGGCGGCACTTTTGAGCTGGTAAAAACCGTTCACGATATTGCCGTCGGCGCGATGGGCGGACTCCCGTATCACAACTGCGAAATTCAACTGAACAAGGGCGATAAGCTGTTCCTTTATACTGACGGCGTGCCCGAAGCGACGGACAAGGATATGAAGATGCTTTCGCTTGGCACAATGGTGGATACGCTGAACAGGCACAAAGAGGAAACGCCGCAGAAGATTCTGGCGGGAATCAATAACGGTATCAACGAATTTGTTGCCGACGCGCCGCAGTTTGACGATATCACGATGCTCTGCCTGGAACTGAAAGAGGCTGAAGGCAAAAACGGCGGTATGCCGGCAGAGGATGCGCTATGATTCTTGCGTATTGGACAGCCAATTTTGCAACGCTGATGATTATCAGCGCGCTGATTGTGATGATGGCGGTCAACAGAAAGCTGAAAATCCCCGCAACCCAGTATTTTTATGTGATGATTGCGGTGATATTGCTGCTGACCGTTCTGGATTTTTTCAATGGTTTTCTGGCAGGGGAGTTGGATCGACAGCCTGACTTTAATCCCGTTCGGCTGCGCAGCGTTGTTGACGCTGTCAATTATATGCTCCGGCCGATTGTCATTATGGTGGAAGTTTTGGTTGTCCGGCCAAAACAAAAAAACAAATGGCTTTTTGTTATCCCCGCTGTTGTGAATACCGTTTGGTATGCAACCGCCCTGTTCGGCAGCAAGCTGGCTTTTTATATTGACGAGAATAACAGCTGGCAAGGCGGTGTGCTGCCCATACAGCTTGTGTATCTGGTGCAGCTTGTGTATCTTCTTCTGCTTGCCGTGTATTCCGTGTATTATTTCGGGCGGGGGAATCGCAGGACGGGAACGATTATTATGATTATCGTTCTGGCGGCGCTACTGACAACATTCCTGGAACACCGGAACATTTTAACGGGTTATGCAACCACTGTCACCGCGTTTTGCGTGATGCTGTATTATATCTATCTTGCCTCCGTGTATCAGCAGGAAATCAGCGAACTGTTTGAAGAAAAGGAGTTGCATATTGCCAGGCAGGAATTACTGCTGTTGCGCGGTCAGATTCACTCGGATTTCATTTTTGATTCGCTGAGCGTGATTAGTTCTCTTGCCAGGACGGACAAAAAAGCCTCCGCCGCGGCGATTGACAGCTTTTCCGCTTATCTGCGGGCGCACCTTTACGCGTTGCGGGATGATAAACCGGTTGCGTTTCAATGGGACTTGGATTGCCTGAAGGCGTATCTTTCCCTTATGAAAATTACGAACAATATCCATCTGAAACTGCAATGTGACCTGGCGTGTACCGCCTTTGAAGTGCCGCTGCTGCTTTTGGAATCCGTGGCGGATTATTTTGTTGGGCAGAATGACCCAAACGGTGAAACGCTGTATCTCAGCACCGCCGATGAAGGGGATACCGTCAAGGTGCTTTTATGCACGGACAAAACGCCTGATGAGGGTGCCTGCGCTTCGGCTTCAAAACAGTTGGAAGCAATGCGCCGCAGGCTGGAAATGCAGTGCGGCGGCACCTTGAAAGCCGACGGGGCAACGGTTATTATTACCCTTCCGAAAAGAATAACAGTATAAAAAACACGCTGCGACAACCGTCGCAGCGTGTTTTTATCTTGTCAGTTCGTCAAGGCTGACGCCGAGAATCTGCGCAATTTTCATCAGCGTGGGAATATCGGGAATGCGCGTGCCGCTTTCCCAGCGGTATACCGTCTGCAGCGCACAGCCGAGCTTTTCCGCCAGCTGATTGGCGGTAATCCCGCGCTCCTCGCGGATGCGATGGAGCTTCAGTCCCAGCTTGACACCGCTTTGCGACATTTCCGCAATATCCTTGTCCTTGATATCGGACACGGGATAGCGCAGGTTTTGCAGCGCGTCTTTCAGTTTTTCGGTGCCGACAGGTTTCATCAGAAACGTGCTGGCTTTGGTGCGGTAACTGTCAAGCGCATATTCGGGATAGGAGGTAACATAAATGATATTCGTATGCGGATACTTGGCTAAAATCTGTTCGGCGAGGTCAATACCGTTGGCGTAGTCAAGGTCAATATCCATAAAAATGACGTCAAAATGGTGCTGATCCACAAGGCTCGGGATGGCGCTCGGGTCGTTTGTGCCGATACACTGCGCTTCGGGAACAAGGTCGCTGAGTTCATCTAAAATATCGTCTACAATGAGCTGGTGGTCGTCTGCAACAAGTATTTTCATGCGTTTACCTCTCTTGGAATGGTGATGGTAACGAACATTCCGCTGTCCGTCTGCTCGGTTTCCAGCGTTCCGCCGCATTGCAGGGAAAGGCGCTGGCGGGTGTTGGAAAGTCCGATGCCGGTGCTTTTTATCGTTTTGCTTTGTTCTGGATTGCCGGTTCCATTATCGGATACGCAAATCCTGACGGCGCCTTCCGTTTCCTGCGTGGAAATGACGATGACGCCGTTATCTTTACCCGTTCCGTATTTTACGGCGTTTTCAATAATCGGCTCCAGCGACAGCGGCGGCAGCATAAAATCCGTCACCTGTATATCATACCGGATGTCAATCTGGCGTGAACGGTCCGCCTGCACGAGAGAAAGATAGGCGTTCACATGGCGCAATTCCTGTTCAAAATCAATCAGCTCGTCTGTCTGAATGGCGCGGATATGTACTTTAAGATAGTCTGAAAACGCGTCGATACCCTGAACGGCTCTTTGTGTGTCACGCCTTACAAGAGAACGGATGATGCTCAGCGCGTTGATGATAAAGTGCGGGTGCATCTGCGTTCTCAGAAGCGACAGCTTGTGGTTTGTAATGGTCAGCTCCTTTTGCGCAATCGCCTCGTTTATTTCGTACTGATAAACCACCGAAAGATAGAAGTAATACTCCAGCATACCCATGGCGAAAATGACATTGGTGTAGCCGCGGATGATGCCGAAGCCGTCCAGAACGGTGGCGAGGATAAACTGGAGCACAATCATCAGCACGATGACGCTTCGTTTCAGCTCATCCCATTTGAAATAGATGATGGAGAACATCATCAGCAAAAAGAGATAGAAGATTTCCGTGTAATAAACCGTCATGCCGATAACGCTTCTGTGCCAGCGGCTGCCGATATCGACAAGCTCCGCCGCCGTGCTGCCGAAGCAGGCGGAGATGTAGACAACGGCGTTCAGCACCGCGGGAATGGCATACAGCGGAAGCGATTTTTTGTTCGGTATGACAATGAAGGAAAGAATCATAATCACAAGCGGACGGAGAATATTTTGCAGCGCCGTCATAGCGACGCGCAGCTGGTACAGCCTGTCCGCTTCGCCGATGAATAATCTGCCTTGCTCAAGCTGAAAACCGACGGTGTCAACAACGGTAATCAGAAGCAGGGTGACAATTCCGGCGGCAAAATAACCGGTTGCGGGAACGGCAAGGCGCTTGTTGACGAAGATGGTAACACTCAGGGATATCAAAATCATCAGCGTGATATAATTATGCGTTAAAAAATCAAGCAGCAGCGCCACCGTCTCACCTCCGCCATGTATGTTATCAAATATTATACCACATTTTTATGCCGTTGTCACTCACCGCTGCGGCTAAATATTTTAAATAAATATATAAAATTAACCAAAGCGGTGAATGACATCCTTATTTTCTTGTGATATAATACTTGTGATATAATAAATAATCGAGAAATTATCATCTGACGGTTTCAGCAAAACAAAATGTCTGAAAGGGGTTTTGCAAATGAATTTAGTTTTATCGATTATATTGACAGTTTGCGCCGCCATCGGCTTCGGTTACGGACTGTTCCGATTTTTCAGGGAGGACGAAGCGCTGTATGTGCGAATGATTGTGTTTGCTGTCGGCAGCGCGATGTTCGGACGGCTGATAGAAACCTTGCAGCTCCTGGTAAACGGGCAGATCAGCGGAAGCTTTCATATAGGCATGCTCGGTACGGCAGGAAGTTTTTTGTTTCTGTTCAGCGCCAACTACGGGCAAATGGATTCCCTTGTTGACGACGGCTCAAAGCAGTTCCGCAAAACAAGAATCATCGCACTGATTGCACCGATCGTTATGATCGCAATGTGGGGCGTTCTTGCCTCAAAAGGCTTTACGGCAAAAACCGCGATCATCGGAATCGAAACGTTGATTATCGCCATGGCGGCCTATTATCATCTGAAGCACATTATTATAAAGGACATTGATTTCGGTCTGATTCGTGTGTTACGCAACTACAATATTCTTGCTCTTGTTTATGCGTTTCTTTGTATGGCGGAAATCATGATCAAGAGCTTCCATCTGTCTTTGGTATTTGTGATCATTGTATACGTCTTACAATGCGCAGTTATGCTGGCATTTGTTCCCGTGCTTGAAAGGGGCGTAAATAAATGGACAATTTAAGTTATGTGATTTATGTCTGTCTGACCGTGTCCATCGGTCTTATGCTTCCTCTTATGGAGAAGAAAACGCGCAGAGTTATGGTTTTTATGCTCCTGGGCGTTTCGGCTTGCCTTTTTGTATCAGAGATTAACAGTATTCTTCTCAGCGGCTTTGGCGGCGATTATTACTATGTGACTACGAATATTACGCCTCTTACGGAAGAAATCGTGAAAGCGCTTCCGATTCTCTACTATGCCGTTGTGATTTCGGATGACCGCCGGGCGCTGACAATGAATGCTTTTGCTGTGGGCGTAGGCTTTGCCGTGCTTGAAAACCTGGTGCTTCTCGTGCAGAACATTGACAGCGTATCCGTTCTTTGGGCGCTCGCAAGGGGCTTCGGTTCAGGTCTGGTGCACGGTATTTGCACGGTGGCGGTCGGCTTCGGTATTTCCTATATCAAAAAGCGCCGCAAGCTTTTTTATTGCGGAACCTTTGCTTTGCTGGCGACCGCTGCTTCATACCACGCAGTATTCAATATTCTGGTTCAGTCGAAGTATCAGTATCTGGGGATTCTGCTCCCTGTGATAACGTATATTTCTATCATTTTACTGGCAAAGAACAGATTAAAAAAGAGGAGTTAACTCATGAATACGAAACACTTGCTTCGGCGTATTCTGTCGGTTCTGACCGCCTTTTTTCTTGCGGCGGCAACGGTGATTCCAATGGCCGTTCCCGTATATGCCCAAAACTCGCGTTTTATATCCGAGGTAATGCTTGCTGCGGGAGAGGCTGCCGCCGAAAATCTTGAAAAAGACGGATGGTCCGTTATGATGACGGGGCTTAACAGGGACGTCAGCGCCGATCGGCAGGTCTATCTTGCCTATAAAACGAATACAGGCGACCCGATTACCAATGTGATGATTTCAAATGACGCGGGTGAGTCCCTTATCGATCATAACGGCATATCTTATGATCGTGCAAGTGAGACCGATGTTGATGAAGGCGTCGGCGGAGGCGCGGGCTGTTTATACTATACGCGAGACAAAAAAGCGGGTACGCCGCTTGTGGGCTTTGATATCCTGCGCAGCAAGGAGGAACCGCTTTATCCCATTACCAACGACGGCGCCGAAATCGTAAGAACCGAAAAAGGCGCTCCTGCCGATCTGGAAAGGACGAATGAAAAGAGCGTGATCTATCTTGCAGAGATCCGTGACGGGATCGTCCGCCCGTATATCAGCGAAATCGGCATTGTCAGCGATACGGATAAATGGAACGCCGTTTATACCGCTTGCGAGCGCGGATATCATTACTATGTCGACGGAGATATCGACGGCTCCGACGATACCTATACCCTTCTCGTTTATAAGCGCACCGCAGACGTGAACCAGGCTGTGACAAATATCACGGCTGTTTCCGCCGATGCGGTAAAGGAGATGGAGGAACGGCAGATTCTTGACGAAGCGGCTTTCTCAAACAATTTAACGGGCGATACGATCGGTATTTCGGGCATTGAATATGTCCGCGTTTCCAAAAATCCGATTCAAGCCCAAAAGCCTTATTATCTTTATCAGACGAAAAATACAAGCGCGGGTAATCCCGTTTCCATGCTCTATAAGGAACAGCTTGAAGAAGCGCAGAATTTCATTTTCGGAACGTGGGCGCAGGAATACTTCTTCTCGGAAGACGCGGCGACAAACGCTGCCGCCTTCAGCGCGAACGAAGATCTGTACGCTCAGCTTTGCGAGGACCTTACGGTCTGCACCAAGCTTCCCGTTCAGGTTCTTGACAGCATTCCGTCGGTAAAGACTGCGGAGCCGGTTACGGAGGAGACGACGACGCAAAAAGCCGAAGAAACGATTGTCGAAGCGCCAACGGACTCCGTAGAGGAAATGGACTCCATAGAAGAAACGGACGCCGTAGAGGAAACGGAAGAAGCGAGCGGGGAAGAGACGGAAACAGAGGCTGTTGCAGAGGAAATTACCGAGGAAACCACAGAAGAGACAACTGTTGAAACAGAAACAACGACCGAAGAGACGAAAACAGAGGCTGCTGCAGAGGAAATTACCGAGGAAACCACAGAAGAGACAACTGTTGAAACAGAAACAACGACCGAAGAGACGGAAACAGAGGCTGCTGCAGAGGAAATTACCGAGGAAACCACAGAAGAAACAACTGTTGAAACAGAAACAACGACCGAAGCGACGACGCAGACGCCGGCCGGGGAGGAGCCTGCATATATTAACATTTTAATGCTGACGCCCCGTGACGGTCTGCCGCAGAGTGTTGCGCAGATTACCGGCTTGCGTGATCATCTGAGCGAAACGCCGATAACGGAAAGCGACGCGCGCTCTGAACGGAACAATGAATTATACGCTTCTGTTTTCGGAAAAGGCGGTCCCGCTCTCGTGATCGGCAGTATCGTGATCGCCGCAGGTGTGGTTTCGGCCATTGTGATACGCAAAAAGAAATTGAAAGGAGCGAAGTGACCTATGATAAAAAAGATGACTGCGCTCCTGCTTGCTCTTGTTTTGGTTGTGATCGGTATCCCGATTTCGGCTTATGCGGCAAAAAGCACCGTTACGCTCGAGGATGCCGTCGATTCCGACAAGTATTATTTCCTCTCGCTGAATCAGATCCCTTCAAGCGCGCTTGATATATCCGATGACGGCTATGCGCAGCTTTGGAAAATCACACCGGGCAAAACGCACAGCTTCAAGATCCACGAAAAGGACGGATACTATTATTTCGAGGACTACGAAACGGAACAGGTGCTTGAGGTCGAAAATGGGAATGCTGCTAAGCTCTCTAAAATCGTGCTTGCCGATTATGACGGCTCCGACAAGCAGCTCTGGTCCCTCAATCATAATGGGGAAAACTACTATGAAATTTGCAGTAAGCTGAACAGCGGACTCGCGATCAACAATTACTACGCGCGCACGAATAACGGCAACACCTTCGTTTTGCATCCGCATAATTTCGGCTCGAACGAGATATTCGCCTTTGTGGAGGATACCTCTGTAAAGGATGAGAAATACGCCGGCGCCGATACAGATGTAACTGAAATGACCGTCTTTGAAAACGATCTGGAGCGCTACGGAACAGGTGAAGAATACAGCATCGTGCCGTGCAGCGCCGGCGGCGCAAGGATCGATATGAGCACTGCCTCCGACAGAAGCATCCAGCTTTACAGGACAACCCTCGGAACGAACCAGACGTGGATTCTCGGCAAGGTCGGAGATTATTATTATATCAAGTCCAAATATGACGGCAAGGTCGTTGAAGTGCCCGGCGGCAACGCTTATTCGGGACTGGTACTGTCCTGCGCCGATTACAACGGCTCGGACAGGCAGCTCTGGGCGCTTGAAGATATGAACGACGGCACCTTTGCCCTTCACAGCAAGCTGAATAACGGTCTTGTGTGGGATGTGCAGAACAATACCTCTGCCGATTTTTCAAAAATTCTGCTGTTTCCTCAGCACAGGTACAGCAATCAGCGCTTTCGTTTCGTTCATATCTCCACAGTTGAGCCCATATCCGAATGGGGTTCAATGATCCACGACTGCGAGGGCATGAATTGGGATATATGGGATGGCTCTTGCACCTACGATTGGTATTACGACCATCAGAATGAGAACGATTTCTACATAAACAGCGCGTCTGACCTCGCGGGCCTTGCTTCCCTGGTGCAGAACGGATATGGCTTTGGCTATAAAACCGTTCACCTGACGTGTGATTTGAATCTGTCGGATATCAACTGGACGCCGATCGGCTTTAACGACCGTTGGTTTTACGGCTCCTTTAACGGCCACGACCATTCCATTATAGGCTTAAGGCGTGACGACAAAACGGATAACAACGGTTTGTTCGGGCAGTTTTACGGCGCGGCGCTTTGCAATCTTGCCGTGAAAGGAACGATGTACGGCGATTACAACACGGGCGGCGTTGTCGGGAATCTTGAAAGAGGCTGTCTTTATAATATTTACAGCGAGGTAATGATCAGAAACGCGGCGGACGATTTCGCCGGCGGGATCGTCGGAAAATGCGGCTATGCGGGATATATTGAGCACTGCACGCAGAACGCGAAGGTCAATTCAAACGACCAGGATAATCACAGGGGCGGCATTGTCGGTTACACTGACGGAAACGTACGCTACTGTGTGAATAACGCGCGGGTTTACTGCAACTGGAACTGCGTCGGCGGAATTGCAGGAACGCTTTCAGGCGGAAGGATCGATTACTGTGCAAACTACGGTACTGTCGGCGGCGGCGACTTTGCCGAGCGGATCGGCGGCATTGTCGGTGAAGCCAAAAACCAAGGCGCGATTTACGGATGCTACAACGAAGGCACGGTTTTCAGCGACGATGACGATTATGTGGGCGGCATTGACGGCAGATGCGATGGCTGGTACGTGTCTTGCTCCATCAACCTCGGCAGAGTATACGGCGACGATCAGGTCGGCGGTATCAGCGGCTGGGGCAGACCCGTGCTATGCTTTAACGCGGGAATCGTTACCGGCGATTCCGAGGTGGGCGCCATTTCCGGCGCTGACAGCTGCAGCCAGTGCCTTGCGCTTGCATGGAGCGCGGCGAATCTTTCGGGAACAGGGAGCGACAACAGCAACGCCTGGGTAAGCTCCGCAGATATCGTCAGCGGTAAGGTGTGCCGTATGTTTGTTGACGGAGGCGCAGGCTTTACCCAGAATATCGGCAGCGACCCCTATCCCACCTTCGGCGCTTCCGAGGTTTCGAAAAGCGGCGGTAAATACGTCAACAGCGAATACCGCGTCAGCGTGGATTATGAACGCGGTTACGGCACGGTTGCGGGCGCCGGCGTATATGAATCAGGCGCCGTTAAACTCAGGGCGATTCCCGCGGCGGGCTGCGTGTTTGAGCGGTTTGAAGTCAAAAGCACAAAAGACGGAACAATGACCGCGTGGGACGGCAGTACGCGCGAATGCCCCACCGTAGATATCAAGACGTATACAAGCAAAACGATTACCCTGACAAAAAGTATTGCGCAGAGCTATTCCGTTCGTGCGGTATTCAAAATATTTGATGAAGTACCCGAGGATATGAAGGTCAAGGTAAGGCTTGAGCTGGAATGTATTGACGACGCGGAGGGCTGGAATAGCTCCACGATTCCCGTTGAACTGGTTGACACAGCCGGCGTTCAGCATTCCTGGGAGGTCAGCCGGTATGACCTTGACGCCCTTGGTGAAAAGCAGGAACATACCTTCGATCTGGGGGCGGCGAACCCCGTTGCCGTATATGTAACGCCTGATTTCGGCGGCGGTCTGACCTTCCGCGATTACGGACTCAAAGCCCGTATGTGGATAGGCGACAGCGGTCAGGCGATCGAAAGCGGAGAAATGATCATCCGTTCGTGGCCCTTTATCTCGTCAAAATGGGGCGACGATTATATGCACATCACCTTCGGCGATTCTGGAAATGCAAAGGTCGGCTTCGACTATTACGATAAAGAGGATGAATGGCTTGAATCCTTCACAAGCTGCAGGACGGCGTGGGAGAAAGGAAAGAGCAACGGAGAATACACCATCCGCCTTGAAAGCGCGTGGCTGCTTAACGGCCCGTTGACGCTTGATGGAAACAGGAACGTAAGGATCGACTTAAACGGCTATCCGATCATCCGCAGCATGAAAAAGACGGACGACGACGGCGAGGTGTTTAAGATCGACGGCGGCGGGGCGCTCACGATCGTCGACTCCAATCCGTCCCGCCCCGGCAACGGAAACTTTACGGGCGGCAGCATTCAGGGCGGCAGAAGCGATAATAGCGCAGGTCTGATCGAATGTCAGGGGACGCTGAATATGACGGGCGGCACGCTCTATAACGGCGGAACGACCGATAAGGGCGGCGCAATTAAGCTGAGCGGAAACGGCGTTGTCAATCTTAACGGAACGCTGATTTCAAACTGCTGGACGGATAAAGCGCGCTTTACGCAGAATGAGGGCGGCGCCATCTATATGAGCGGTAACGCGA
>CACWJV010000005.1 GCA_902761265.1 Oscillospiraceae bacterium
AGAGGGGCGACCGCTACAGGATGCATGTTCTCGTAGTCGCCGCCAATCCGGCGGCTATTGCAGCAAACCTACCGCGCCCAGCCGATCAGCCCCTTCCGTCAGCCCTTCGGGCTGCCACCTTCCCCAACGCGCACTGCGTGCGCTGGGGAAGGCTGCTTTAGTGGCTGCCTGCGGCAGCAGTTTATTTGGCCGCCCCTACGGTTGCAATAAAAGCTGCAATCCTGCTGAAACTGCAGCTTTTTTTGAGTCATTGACAGAACATATTTCTTTTTTCAAGTTTTACATGAACTGAAAAAACATTGCAGAAACGACAGGATTGCAGGAAAAAGCCCTATTTGTCTGGGTTTATCGCCTGACGTTTCCCTGCAATTCTCCTGACGAACCTGCAATTTCTGTTTGCTGTGCAACGTCAATTTACAATATAATCCACACCATAAATGCGGCGATAAGCTTCTTTTGTTCCAACGTTGAGTGTAAAATCTTTAAAAATACGTCCATGCTCTTTTTTGCCTTCATCTCCGCCGCCGTGTCCCCTGCGCGGCGGTTACCTCCCCTTTGCGCCGTTCTTCCCCGCGTCCCGGCAACGCAAAAAGCGCCCCGCAGGGCGCTTTGCTATCGACTTGGGCTTAACCGAAAAATGCTTTATGCACAGCGGCAACGGCTTTGTCTGCCATTTCCTTTTCGATCAGCACGGAGATCGTGATCTCGCTCGTGGAGATCATGGAGATGTTGATGCCCGCTTCATACAGCGCGCCGAACATCTTTGACGCCGTGCCCGCGTGCGACTGCATGCCGGCGCCGACCACGGAAACCTTGGCCACCGTTGTGTCGCACGACACCGTGGCACCCTCAAGACCGAAGAGGTTTTCCAGCAGCTCCACCGCCTGCTCGGCGTTGCCCTTGGCGCAGGTGAAGGAGATGTCTTTGGTGCCGTCGCGGCCCACGGACTGCAGGATGACGTCGATGTTGATGCCCTTGGCGGCAAGGGACGAGAACAGCTTAAACGCGTTGCCCGGCACGTCCTGCATGCCGACCACGGAAATACGCGCCACGTCCATATCCTTGGTGACGCCTCTGATTAACATTTTCTCCATTTTTGCAACCTCCCTGACGATCGTGCCCGGTTCTTTGACCATGCTTGAGAGCACTTCGATTTCTACGTTGTATTTTTTGGCGAGTTCCACCGACCGGTTGTTGAGCACCTGCGCGCCGAGCGTTGCCAGCTCGAGCATTTCGTCATAGGTGATGTCGGTCAGCTTTTTGGCGTTTTCCACCTTGCGCGGATCGGCGGTGAACACACCGGTCACGTCGGTATAGATTTGGCACAGATCCGCGTGCAGCGCCGCAGCCAGCGCCACCGCAGACGTGTCGGACCCGCCGCGGCCGAGCGTTGTCAGATCGTCGCCCTTGTTGATGCCCTGGAAGCCTGCGACGATCACGATCTTGTGCTTGTCGAGCTCCGCGTTGAGCCGGTCGGCTTTGATATTGTGGATCCGGGCCGCGCCGTGGGCGGTGTTGGTTTCAAACCCGGCCTGCCAGCCGAGCAAAGATACGACCGGACAGCCGATCTTTTCAATCGCCATCGCCAGCAGCGCGATCGAGATCTGTTCGCCCGCCGTCAGCAGCATATCCATTTCGCGTTTGCTGCCGCGCGGATTGATTTCCAGTGCTTTTTCAATCAGGTCGTCGGTGGTGTCACCCTGTGCCGAAACGACCACGACCACGTCGTTGCCGGCCTTGTAGGTGTCGGTGATGGTACGCGCAACATTCATCACGCGCTCGGCATTCGCCACGGACGAACCGCCGAATTTCTGTACGATGAGTGCCATAATATTCCCCCAGTTGATACTGTATCTTGGATCGGTTAAAAGACGCGGATGATCGACGGCGCCGCAAAGCCGAACGACGCGAGCGTATCGCGCAAATCGCCTTCCGGCTGCATCGGTGTGATGAACACGAGCTCGCCGTCTTCGCCGTCGGCAAAGGTGCAGCCCGGCAGCGCGGCGTTCACTTTTGCGGTGTCGGCGGCTTTGTCTGCGGTTTCGGCGCGGACAAACAGCTTCGTTTCCACCGTCATCGGGTCGGCGAGCATCGCGGGATCGGCGTTGCCCCAACCGAAGATTTTGCGGTTGTCCCGGTGCTGCGCACAGTCGATCACGTCCGCCACCACAGCGGAGGCGGTGGCAAGCTTGCCGGCACCTTGGCCGTACATCAGCACGTCGCCGACCATGTCGCCGCGGACAAGACACGCGTTGAACACGCCGGACACCCCGGCGAGCATATGACTTTGCGGCACCAGCGCGGGCGAAACCGTCAAGCACCAGCGCCCGTCGTCGAGCCGTTTTGCGCGGGCAATCAGTTTGATCACGCAGCCGAACTTTGCGGCGTCGCGCACATCGTTTGCCGTCAAAGCGGAAATGCCCTCGGTAAAGATGCCGTCCGGGAACACATGGCTGCCGCTTGCAAGCGACGCGAGGATGCAGATTTTACGGCAGGCGTCGATACCCTCCACGTCGGCGGTCGGGTCCTTTTCGGCATAGCCCTTTTCCTGTGCCAAACGCAGCGCCGCGGCAAAGTCCATGTTGTCCGTTATCATTTTACTCAAAATGAAGTTGGTGGTTCCGTTGAGAATGCCGGCGATCTCCTGCACACGGTTGGCGGCAAGACACAAGCTCAGCGGACGGATGATCGGGATGCCGCCGCCGACTGCCGCTTCAAACAGGAAGTTGACGTTGTTTTCGCGGGCAAGATTCAGCAGCACGTCGCCCTTTTTGGCCACAAGCTCCTTGTTGGAAGACACCACATGCTTGCCCTTTTTGAGACACGCGGACACAAACGTAAACGCCGGCTCCACGCCGCCCATCGTTTCCACAACGATCTGCGTGTCGTCGTCGGACAAAATGTCGTTCACGTCCTTGGTCAAATATGCGGCAAACGCGCTGTCCGGGAAATCCCGGATATCCAAAATATGGGAAAGGCGCAGATCCACGAGGCTCTGGTTTGCAATGTGATCCGCGTTGTTTGCGATCACCTCGGCAACGCCGGAACCGACCACGCCGAAGCCCATGATTGCAACGTTCATTTTTGGGGTCTCCTTTTCCATGCTAAAGTGATATAATCATATCATAATTTGTCGGTTTTGCAAAGAGGTTTCTTTCATTTTTCTGAAATTTGTGAAATCCATTGATTTTCAATTCCCTTTGCGTGTATAATAAGTATAATATGACAACCCGAAGAGGTGGCTCTTTATGAAAGATGTTGAAAAAAAACGAGCGCTGATCATCAACGTCATCTACCTTGCCATGATCATTGCGATCGGCTTTTTGGTCATCCGCTACGCGATGGGCGTATGCTTCCCGTTTTTGTTCGCGTTCCTGGTGGCGCTCGTATTGCAAAGGCCCAAAAATTTCCTTGTACGCAAAACGTTTTTAAAGGACGGCGCCGCCTCGGTCATCTGTGTGTTTTTGCTGCTGTTTGTCGTGCTCGCGCTGGTCTCGCTGCTCGGTGTACGTGTCTTTTCGCGGGTCCAGGATTTCATCAACTACATCGCGCTGCAGCTGCAAAACATTGAAACCGTGATCGAAAACATCCAGAAATGGGTGCTCTCGCTGATTGAAAAAGCGCCGGAGTTTTTGCGCAATACCTTGCACGACAGTGTGTCGCAGCTGTTCGCGAAAATCAACGACTATCTCGCGTCCACCCCCGCCGACACTGCCGCAGCGGCAACCGACGCGGCGGTCGCGGCCGCCGATTCCACACAGTCCTCCGCGTCTGCGCTGTCGGGTCTGCTTTCGGGCAACTTCAAGCTTTCCTGGGTCACAACGCCTATTTCCAGCCTGCTGTCCACCGCCAAACAGATCCCGTCCGTACTGATCGCCGTAGTCATCACGCTCGTCGCGTCCTGCTTCATGACAACGGAATATCCGAAGGTGATGGCGTTCATCCGGCTGCAGTTCCCGGAGCACCGCCGCAACGACATCGACCGCGCCAAGGTTTTGCTCAAATCCTCGCTCGGCAAAATGGGCAAGGCCTACGCCCTCATCATGCTTGTGACGTTCATTGAAATGTCCGTCGGCCTCACCGTCCTGCGGCTGATCGGCGTGTTCCAGTCGAACTACATCATCATGATCGCCATAGTCACGGCCATCATCGACATTGTGCCCGTGCTCGGTACCGGTACCATTTTGATCCCGTGGGCTGTTTATTCGTTTATCACCGGCTCGTTCGGGCTCGGCATCGGTTTGGTTGTGATCTATGCCGCCATCACCGTGATCCGTCAGGTGATCGAACCGAAGCTTGTGGCCGGCCAGCTCGGGCTCTCGCCCATCGTCACCATCGCCGCGCTGTATTTCGGCTTAAAGATCTTCGGCGTGTTGGGCATGCTGATCACGCCGATCCTCGTCATCATGCTCAAGCTGCTCAACGACGAGGGCATCATCCATCTTTGGCGTTCGCCCGCCCGCGTCAAAGCGGAAGCCGCCGCAGCGGCGGAAGACGTACCGGCGAAGCCGGACGGGGCGGAAAACTGATCACTGAAAAAGGCCGCAGAAATGCGGCTTTTTTTAATTCGGAATGCGGAATTCGGAATTCGGAATTGCGGTCGCGGGTCCACTGTGCGGCTGCCGAAAACAATCTGCCGCGGCAGGAAGCGATCCACTGCCGGAAGCGGGTAAATTGTATCTGCTGTACGTTTCTGTATTTGAAAAAGATCATCCGCCAACGAACCGATTTGCAATCTCTTATGGCAAAGCATTCACCTTGCCTTTACACCTTTGACGCATCGCCGCAGGCGGCGTCCCACAATTCCGAATTCCGAATTCTTCCGCCTCTCCCCTTTTTCTCCCACAATTTTCCTTTTCCACTTGCAATCTTGTTATATTTAATATATAATAATAAAACAAAGGTTAAGAAAACCTAAACAAAGGAAGGTGTTTCCCATGTGGCAATTGAAGAAAGCATACTACCGTTCCTTCCAGAAGATCATGAAATATGCCATGTTCATCTTTGACTGGTCGGAGCCGGAACTGCTGGAGGGCCCGGGCGCTGTCAAACGTCTGCCCGCGCTGATCAAATCCAAAGGCATCAACAAAGTACTCGTCGTAACCGACAAGGGTCTGATGGGTCTGCATCTGCTCGACAGTCTGTTTGCAACGCTCGACGAAGCCGGTGTGGCATACGTTGTCTATGACGGCACGCAGCCCAACCCGACGATCGACAACATCGAAGATGCCAGAACGCTTTACATCACCAACAATTGCGAAGCGGTCGTCGCGTTCGGCGGCGGTTCTCCGATGGACTGCGCCAAAGCTGCGGCTGCGCGTGTGACCAACCCGAAGACCAGCGTGCGCAAAATGCGCGGCACCCTGCGCGTGTTCCACAAGCCGGCAATCCTCTTTGCCGTGCCCACCACCGCGGGTACCGGTTCCGAAACGACCGTTGCCGCCGTGGTCTCCGATCCGTCGACGCACGAAAAGAACGCGATCAACGACCCGAAGCTGCGTCCGAAATTTGCGGTGCTCGATCCCGAGCTGACCGTCGGTCTGCCGCCGCACATCACCTCCACCACCGGTATGGACGCGCTGACCCACGCCGTCGAAGCGTATATCGGCAAGAGCAACGTCCACTCCACGGAGCTGTATGCGGAAAAAGCGGTCAAGCTGATTTTTGAAAACCTCGAAAAAGCCTATGCCAACGGCAAAGATATCACCGCCCGCGATCATATGCTCAAAGCGTCGTTCTATGCAGGCATGGCGTTTACCCGCGCCTACGTCGGCTATGTCCACGCCATCGGTCATAACCTCGGCGGTATGTACGGCATCCCCCACGGGCTTGCGATGAGTGTGATCCTGCCCCACGTGCTGGACTACTACGGCAAAACCGCCTGGTTCCGTCTGGCAAGACTTGCCGAGATTTCCGGCGTTTGCACGAAAGGCAGCGACGAAGAAAAGGCCAAGGCCTTCATTCAGGAGATCCGCGATATGAACACGCGTATGAACATCCCCGACGGCTTTGAACAGATCAAAGAAGAAGATCTGCCCATCCTCGTGGAACGCGCCCTCAAAGAAGCGAACCCGCTGTATCCTGTGCCGAAGATCATGGACAAAAAGGACTGCGAAGCAGTCATCCGCCGTCTGATGAAGTAAGCCGGCAGTATGCAAACCAAAAAGAGCACCTACGGGATTCCCGCCCGCGGTGCTCTTCTTTTTATGGGATCAGATGATCGACTGCCGGAGCTTGAGCAGCAGCCGGTGGAAAAACAGGATCACATACCCCAGCAGTCCGCTGTGCGTTTTGCCGCAAAGCGGACAGACGCTGCCGTTTGCAACGCCGGCAAGGTTGATGCCGCAGCGCTCGCACAGCCCGTTTTCGTTGGGCGATGTGTGGCCGCGCATCGGCGCATAGGGCAGGGTCAGACTTTGTTCGCAGTGGGTACACTGCAGATACAGATATCCCGGATTCACGCAATCCGCCGGGCGAACCGTCACATGGTAGCGGTGTTCGTTCGGCGTATAGGGTCCGGCGGAAAAATAGTCCTTGTAGCAGAAATTGAGATCCACGGCCGTCGAGCCCACGCCATAGGTACTGCCCCTGCCGCCGTTGGAAAACTGCCACACCGCGCAGTCCGGCTTTTTCGCGCTCACAGGCGATTCGTCGGAAAACGAGAACAGCTTGTTGTTGGCGTCGGTGCGGTAGCAGGTCCAGCGCGCCAGCCACCAGTCGTAATTTTGCAGCCGGCTCGCATCCATATAGGACGAAACGTAGCTTTGCGAAGTATAGATGCCGGTCGGATAGCCGGCGGCGGCAAATATCTGCAGCTCGATCAGCATCAGATCGGTCAGCTTGCTGCGGCCGAGGGTCTTGATGCTGCTGTCCTCCACGTCGAGAAACAGCGGCAGCGTCATCGGCTTGCCGCCCAGCGCGTCCAGCGTCGCCAGCGCCTCCTGCACCGCGCCCTGCTCGGTCGTGGCGTACATATAGACATAGGCGCCCACAGGGATCCCCTGTGCCGTTGCGCCGGCGTAGTTTACGTCAAAGGTCGTGTCCTTGCGATAGGCATAGCAGCGCAGCACGGCAAAATCAACGCCGGCCTGTTTCACCTTTGCCCAGTCGACCGTCCCCTGCCAGCGCGACACGTCGATGCCTCGCCGAACAGTCGGCGTTTCTTCTGCGGCAACCGCCGGCACAACCGGCAGCCAGAGCAGCACACACAGCAGCAGCGCCACCCACCGTTTCCATCGTTTCATGGCTGCACCTCCTCATGATAACTGCTTTCATTATACAAGAGCACAACGCCGCAATGCAAGAAACAAACCGTGAACAGGATGTGTTCTACTTTTCTTTCGCGAGAAAGAAAAGTAGCAAAAGAAAGCGACACCCGCCTATATAACCGGGTGTCGATCTTTCATATTCCAGTCTTATATGGAACTTAAATCTCCCACATTTCCAGTCCGCCTTTGAACCGGTTCCACGCCAAACGTATCGTGCGATTTTGATCAAGTGTGACACTGCATGTTGCTTTCGCGACAGATGCCGTTGCGTTTAATAAATATATATCCGGCGTCAAACGCAATTGTATGGTTTCCCCGTTTCCAACGCTCACATTTTTACTTTCCTTCGAACCTGTAATGACAATTTGCATTTTCGGATTCCAAAGCATAAACTGATTCTCTCTTTTTAAGGTAAGAACAAACTTGTCCTCTAAATAGCAACCACATGCCGGACATATTTCAGCGCTTGTTGAGACTTCCGCATGACAGTGTTTACAAATAATCACCCAACAATGTCCTCCTTAGCCGTTACACATTCATAATGAATGCAATCAGAATAATTTGTACGATTACGCCAACGATAACGGCCGCGACGCATCGGTCTTTATATTTTTTTGTTTGGTATTTTCCCATGTTGATTAAGCCAATAACAATTCCTACAATTGGAATAAAAAAGGCAAATAACAACGCCATATTTGCATTGCTGTCCGATTCCCGTGTCTGTGGATTTTTATCTTCTGTTGCAAAAGCAGATGTCTCAGAAATAGGGGCCGACGTTTGAATGGGTGCTACTGTACATCCACAGTTGGGGCAAATAACAGCCTCATCTAGAAGCTCTTTTCCACATTTTTGACAAAACTTCATGTCTTCACTCTCCTAAAATAGTTCTCTTTAAGTTATCTTTGATACATATTAGCATACTTTCAGTTAATTGTCAATACTAAAAGTTACCATTATTATTATAAAAAAGGAGCTGATAGTATGTGTGGAACCGAGCAGATCGGCACAGCAATAAAAAAAGCCCGAAAGAAAAGCGGCTACACGCAGGAAGCTCTTGCGGAGCTGTTGGGTATCACCCCTACACACATTAAACACATTGAAGGAGGTCGTCGGTTACCTTCGGTGGAAATTCTGTTTTCCGCTGCCACTGTGCTTCATTTTTCTATAGACAGTTTACTACCGGCTGCGCAGAAAGCCAGTCATACACCACTCTCAAAACTCGAGCAAATCACCGAGCAGTATTCTAAAAAAGAGCTCGATTTGTTGGAGCAAATTGCAGAAGTCATTTTGCAGAATCGATAAAAGCAGCACCGCATGACGCTGCTTTTTTCACAAGAACACTTGACACCAAATATGACACCATGCTATACTGTAAACAAGAGGTGAGGTCATGTCTCAATGGGATAAACTGATCCAACGCATCCTGACCCTTTCCAATGATTTACGCTTTCAGGAGCTGCGAAAAGTTTTGGAATACTACGGTTATACTATGTATGCACCGAATAGCGGCAGCAGCCATTACACCTTCCGCAAGCCCGGCTGCTATCCAATCACCATCCCGAAGCACGAACCGATCAAAGTCGTTTATGTAAAGATGATCAAACAACTGATCGAAAGCGAGGTGTCATCCGATGAAAACACTTAACGAATATCTGTCTCTTCCATATCGTCTGGAAATCCTGCCCGATCCGCAGGAGGGCGGATATGTCGGCATTTTGCCGGAGCTGCCCGGCTGCATGACAACCGCCGATGATATCGACACGCTGATGCGCAATATCGAAGACGCTAAACGCGCCTGGTTGGAGACCGCGCTGCAGGACGGTCTTGCCATTCCCGAGCCGCAATCCCTGCGTGATTATTCCGGCCAGTTTAAGCTTCGGCTGCCGAAAAGTCTGCATCAGCAACTGGCGGAACACGCCAAACAGGAAGGCGTCAGCATGAATCAATACTGCGTCTATCTGCTGACGCAGCAGGACGCACGTTTTTCAACAAAACACGTTTCATAAATCACAAGCCGCCCCAAACGGAGCGGCTTTGCTGTTGGTTGTCTGCCTGGTCGCCCACGGGGCGACCGCTACAGGTTAAAACAAAACCCAGCGTCCGTAGCGACAAATGAAATGCTGCTGCAAGCAGCCACCAAAGCAGCCGTCCCCAGCGCACGCAGTGCGCGTTGGGGAAGGGCGCGGGTCTCCGGTGGAGACCTCTGCAACGACCGAGGCGGGAGCCGAGAACGGCAGGCGAGAAGGCAGCCCGCAAGGGCTGACGGAAGGGGTCGATCGACCGGGCGCGGACGGCGTGGAAATTCAGCTGATCAGGGATCGGCGCTACCATGTGCTTTGCCGGAAACGGTGCGCGGCGGTTGGGTTCAAACCTCATCAGTCACGCGCATTTTACATTGCGACTTTTCCACAGCGTTGGTTGGCGCGTGACAGCTTCCCCTCCTTCGGGAAAGCCAAGGGGCTTCGGATTATATTTATAATTGCACCAAAAAGATAAAAGGTCTTGCCCTCTCCGAAGGCGGAGAGAGTGCCGTCGCGCCACAGCTTTCACGGTGGGAGTATCACGCATAAACGCGACGGTGGGTGAAGTTTGAACGTCGCCACAACAAACATTTTCCCTTCGCGGCGGTCACTTCCCTGTCACCCGCCGCGTCGAGCGCGTCCCTTGGCCCTTGGCCCTTTGCCCTCGGCCCTAACAAAAGCCGCCCCAAACGGAGCGGCTTTTGTTGTGTGTGTATATTGAAATGTACGGGAAATCTTATTCTTCGGCTTCCGCCTTCGCGTCTTCAATGACCTTTTGAGCCACGTTGCCCGGCGCGTCTTCATAGCGCGCGAAGGTCAGGGTGAAGTAGCCGCGGCCTGCGGTCACGGAACGCAGCATCGTGGAGAAATCGCCCATTTCGGCCATCGGCACTTCGGCAACCAGCTCTTGCATCTTCGGCTCGTCCGCGGCGCCCATGCCCATCACGCGGCCGCGACGCTTCGTGATATCGCCCATGATATCGCCGAGGTTGGCGTCGGGGATGTAGACCTTGAGTTCGCCGATCGGTTCAAGGATGACCGGGTTCGCCTGCGCCATACCGTTCTTATACGCAATCTTCGCGGCGGTACGGAACGCCATATCGTTGGAGTCCACCGGGTGGTAGGAACCGTCATACAGCACAGCTTTGAGGCCGACGACCGGATAACCGGCAAGCGGGCCCTTCTGGATGGCTTCCTGCAAGCCCTTTTCAACAGCCGGGAAGTAGTTCTTCGGCACGGAGCCGCCGACCACTTCGCTTTCAAAGATCAGCTCGTCGCCGTCGTGCGGCTCAAAGCGGATCCAAACGTCACCGAACTGACCGGAACCGCCGGACTGTTTCTTGTGGCGGCCCTGGACGGAGCAGGACTTGCGGATGGTTTCGCGATAGGCCACCTTCGGGATCTTGAGATCGATCTCTACGCCGAACTTGCTCTTCAGTTTGGCAAGCACGATGTCCAGATGCTGTTCGCCCAGACCGGAAAGGATCATTTCGCGGGTCTCTTCGTTGGTGGAGAACACGACGGTCGGATCTTCGCCCATGATCCGGCGCAGACCGGCGGCGACTTTATCTTCTTCGCCCTTCTTCTTGACGACGATCGCCATGGAGAGCGACGGAGCCGGGAACTTCACACCGTCGAGGTTGAGCACCTTCTTCGGGTCGCAGATCGTGTCGCCGGTGTCAAGCGAGTTCAGCTTGGTGATCACGCCGATATCGCCGGCGCCGATCGCGCTGATGTCTTCCTGCTTGTTGCCGCGGACGGAAATGAGCTTACCCATACGCTCGCTGCTGCCGGTGCGGGCCACATAGGCGGGCACGTCGGCGGTGATTTTGCCGGAAACAACCTTCACAAAGCTCATCTTGCCCACGAACGGGTCGGCAACGGTTTTGAAGCAGATCGCGGCAAGCGGGCCGTTCGGGTCGCACTTGACTTCCACGTCGTTGCCGTCGTCGTCCTTCGCGGTTTCGCCGCCGGCCTGGGCCGGTGCGGGTGCGGAATAGACGATAGCGTCCAGCAGCAGATCCACGCCGTCGAGCGTGGTGCCGGAGCAGGCGTAGACCGGATAGATTTCGCCGGTCTCCACGCCCTTGGTCAGACCGTTGATGATCTCGTCCTTCGTCAGCTCTTCTCCGTCGAAGTATTTCATCATGAGGTCGTCGTCCACAGAAGCAACCGCTTCCATGAGCACTTCCTTCATCTCGTCGAAATGCGGGTCATCCGGCATCGCCACCGCAGTGGCCTTGCCGTTGTTATAGGAGAACGCTTTGCCGGAGCAAAGGTTGACGTAGCTTTCCGCTTTGCCGCCGACCATGTGGGGCACGACAACCGGGCAGAGCTTTGCGCCGATCTCTTCCTTCAACGCTTCAAACGTTTTATAGAAATCGCGGTTTTCCGCGTCGACCTTCGTGATGGCAAAGAACTTCGCAATGCCGCGGGCGTCGGCAGCCTTGATGGCCTTTTCCGCGCCGACGTCAAAGCCGGAGCCGGCGGACGTGACGATCAGGGCGCATTCCGCAGCGCGCATCGCTTCATAGACGCCGCCTTCAAAGTCGAATTTGCCCGGCGCGTCGAGCAGGTTGATTTTGCAATCTTTCCATTCCAGCGGCGCAAACGCGGTGGACAAAGAGCACTGGCGTTTCTTTTCTTCGGGGTCAAAGTCGAGCACGGTGTTGCCGTCGGCAATTTTACCCAGACGGTCGGTCGCTTTGGCAAGATAGAGCATCGCTTCGGCAAGGCTCGTCTTACCTTTTCCGGTATGGCCGGCAATGGCAATATTTCGGATATGGTTCGCATCGTATGCTTTCAAAATAAAAACCTCCTTGCACCCGTCGGCGCAAAAGCCGCGGTGCGATTCTTCTTTTCGGGGATCGGTCCCGGGTCGGCTTCACAGTCGGCGCGGTATCCCGTCTGTCCGCAAAGCTGTCAACGCATATTGTATCATATCCTGCATAAACTTTCAAACTGATTTATGACTAATTTTGTGGATTCTTTTTTGTTCACTGTGCATAAGTGCGCCCACGGCGCAGTCGGCAGCAACGCAGGTAACGCTATGCCGCGAGGACCCGCAGTTTCCCAAAGAAAAAGCAGCTCCTGCAAATATGCAAAAACTGCTTGAAAAGACTGGCTAGTTATCTCTTGGAGAACTGTCGCAGCGGCTGTGCCGCGAGGACTCGCAGTTTCCCAAAGAAAAGAACCAACCCCGCCCAAACGGACGAGGTTGATAAAAGGCAACAAGTTATCTCTTGGAGAACTGTCGCAGCGTTAAGAAAACAGTCCGGTGGACTGTTTTTAGCTGCGACCGCAGCGGCTGTGCCGCGAGGACCCGCAGTTTCCCAAAGAAAAAGCAGCTCCTGCAAATATGCAGAAACTGCTTGAAAAGACTGAATGGTTATCTCTTCGAGAACTGCGGTGCACGGCGAGCGCCTTTGAGACCGTATTTCTTTCTTTCCTTCATTCTCGGGTCGCGGGTCAAGAAGCCTGCCTTCTTGAGCGCCGGGCGAAGGGATTCGTCATACTGCAGCAATGCGCGGGCAAGGCCGTGGCGGATGGCGCCGGCCTGACCGGTCACGCCGCCGCCGGTCACGCGGCAGACGATGTCGAACTTGTCGTTCAGTTCGGTCACGTTGAGGGGCTGGCGAACGATGAGCTTGAGGGTATCGAGACCGAAGTAGTCGTCGATGTCTCTGTCGTTGATCGTGATCTTGCCGGTGCCGGCATAGACACGAACGCGCGCGATGGATTTCTTTCTGCGGCCGGTGCCGTAGAAGAACGGAGTTGTTTCATACATAGTTCGTTACCTCCCTCTTAAAGTTCAACCTTTTCAGGCTTCTGAGCGGCGTGGGTGTGCTCGGCGCCTGCGAACACGCGCAGTCTGGTGAGCGCCTGACGGCCGATGGTGGTGTCGGGGATCATACCCTTGACAGCCTTGGTCATCACGAATTCCGGCTTCTTTTCGAGCAGCGTCTTATACTTGACCTGCTTCATATTGCCGATATAACCGGTGTGATGATAATACATTTTCTGCTCGAGCTTTTTGCCGGTGAGCACGATTTTGTCTGCGTTGATGATGATCACATGATCCCCGCAGTCCATGTGGGGCACAAACGTCGGTTTGTGTTTGCCTCGCAGCAGATCGGCAGCCTTGGTTGCCACCTTGCCGAGCGTCTGGCCTTCGGCATCAATAATATACCATTTGCGGGTGATGTCGCCGGCTTTGGGCATATAAGTTGACATGTTGGTTTCCTCCAATCAAATTCTTTGGCGCAGCGCGCCCGATGTCAAATTGCTGACATAGTTTATCACAACGCGAAACGGATGTCAACCCATTTTTGAAACTTTTTTAATATACAAATCGAATGCTTTGATTTTCGCCTGTTTCCTCGTTTTTCCTCGTTTTTTCTGATGATCGATTTTCTGGTTTTCGTCCGGGTGTGACGCGAAAAACGCCGGTTGCCGGGGAAACAGGCGGCCGCGCAGGGAAACGATGCGCTGAAATGCAGCGTGATTCGCATCCATCCGTCACCGATCATCAAACCGCACGTTCCAACCTCACCCGTCACGCGCATCGGATGTTGTCGCCTTACCGCGAATCGTGTAGGCGCGTGCCACCCTCCCCATGAAGCTGTGTCTGCTTCGCAGCCCCAGCGGGGAGGGCAAGAAAGCGCCCGTAGCGTCGAATCAAATGCTGCCGCAGGCAGCCACCAAAGATGCCGTCCCCAGCGCACGCAGTGCGCGTTGGGGAAGGACGCGGGTCTCCGGTGGAGACCTCTGCCGCAGGCAGAAGCGCCGACCGAGCCGGCAGGCGAGAAGGCAGCCCGAAGGGCTGACGGAAGGGGTCGATCGACTGGGCGCGGAAGGCATGGAATCATAGCCGATCGCTGATCGGCGCTACAATGTGCTGTGTCGGATACGATGCGCAGCGGGCGGGTTCAAACCTCACCCGTCTCGCCCTGCGGGCGATCCACCCTCTCCGCCTTCGGAGAGGGCAAGGAAGTTCTACTTTTACTGAGAACTTCTTTTTAAATCCGAAGCTCCCTTGGCTTCCCCGAAGGCGGGGAAGCTGCCACGCGCCAACCAACGCTGTGGAAAAGCCGCAGTGTATAATGCGCGTGACTGATGAGGTTTGAACGCGCGATTTGCCGAACGTTTCCGGTGAGGAAAACAGCCGCGCGGAGCGCGGCGCTACATCGATGGCCGATGGCCGCCCACACAACGCCCGCCTGTTTTCCACAGCCGCCGTTCCCCTGCCTGTCGGCGGTCACGGGTGGTTTGCAGCGGGCTTTCAACAGTGTTTCCATACGGGTTTTCACACTTTTCGCAGGATTTTTCCACCGGTTTCCCGGGGTTTTCCACATTTTCCTCAGAGTTTTCCACAGTAGAAAAAAGCGAAAAACGCAGATGTAAAGCGGCTATGCTTTACACCTGCGTGCACGGGAAACCGGTCATGTTCGGTTCAGTCTTCGCCCAAAACGCCGCGCAAATACCGCTGCGCCGCGGTGAGGTCGGCTTCGTCGCCGAAGTTTTGCCGGTAGAGTTCGATGATATATTTGCCGCTGTAGCCCTGCGCTTGCAGCGCGGCAAACAGCTTCCCGAACGGAAAGCTGCCCTTGCCCGGGGGCAGACAGTCGCGGTACGCGTCGCTGTCACTGATGTGCACATGTTCGATCCGCGACCCCACCTGTTCGATAAAGGTAAACGGATCAAACCCGGCGCGGCGGCTCTGTTTGAGGTCGAGCACCATGTGGAAATCGTCGCCGAGCTGTCCGTACAGATACGCCATAAACGCCGGATCCTCGCCCACAAAGCGCACCACGTTTTCGTGCGCCACGCAAAGGCCGAAGGGCTTCGCCGTTTCGTTGAGCCGCCACAGCCGCTCGGCGTAGTCCGCTTTGTCGATCACGAGCTTCGTGGCGCCGTGGAGCACAAACCACCGCGCACCCAGCGCCGCGCCGGCGGCAAAGAAATGCTTATACAGCTCCAGGCTGTCGGTAAACCGGCGGCGGTAGTCGCTGAACAGATAGAAGAATTCTGCAAACGACATAAACGGATGGATCGACACGATCTCCATCCCGTAGCGGTCGCGGATTGCGCACAGTTCGCGCAGCAGCGCCCCTTCCAGCTCGCTCGGCGCGTTGAAAAAGATCTCCGCTGTTTTGGCTCCCGCTTCGCCGATCCGGCGCAGGGACGCTTCCGTTTCCTGCGGATAAAAGCACGACGACGACATGCCGATGCGCATGGCAGCACCTCCTTTGTTCTGGGGGTATTATAGCAGACATTGCGCCGCTTTGCAAGACGACGACTTTGACAAAGCAAAAGAACCATTCTGAAACAACTGTCTCAAAAAGGTTCTTTTCTAAATAATCACTTTAGGTATTCATACTCAAATAGCGTCGGAACGATCTCCGCATTATAGTATTCTTTAACCAGTGTTTTTAATCCCGCCAAAGCTGTATGCAGTTCAACATTATCATAAACGGTTTCACCTGTTGTTTCATCAGCGTGTGAAGTATCTAATTCAGCATAGATTTGATATACACCGTATGTTAATGAAGGATTATAATGATCTGCTTTTTTTGCCCATTTCAAGACTTCGTGCCATTGATTCATAATCTTCTTCTCTAGGTCATTCAAATCCAACTTCTTGATGTCTCGAAGCGCAAGCGTTTCTCCGTTCGTTCCATCAAGACAAAGTTCATTTCGATAGAACCGACCATCACTACCCATAAAGGTGCGCATATGGTTTTGCATTTCGACACAAGTAAAAAGCAAACACTTTAAAAGGAACTGATTTAGTTTTCCACTTGCTACATCAGCAAAATATCTGTCTGCTCCATCTGCAGATTTCATAATACGTGCACGTTCAGTCCACTCTCTGTTATAAGTGATATACCGAGATGCACAAAACATAGGAAGCTTTTCCAAATAGTTGTCTTTTCTAATGAAAAAACCATGCCCATTATAACAGCCAGAAACTAAAAGACTGCTTTCAAGATCTGGATTGTCAAAATTAAACCCACCAACTCGCATATAGCCAAGAATATTACTGTTGTACAAAGGAGAAATACTAGTCTTTTTCGTACCAAATAAAGTTTCTGTTCCGTCGAAGTCAACAAGTATTCCAACTTGTGATTCGTCAAACTTTCTTCTCTCATAGTACGATTTACTGAACGGATTAAACACTCTACTGATTTTTAAACTTTTACCCTCTTCTAATCCCTTTTCCCCAATGTTATATCCTTTTATATTAAAGCTCGTCGTATCGTTATCCTCAATATTTGCCCATAATGCGCACATAATACATGCATCGATTCTGGTATGAAAGAATCGCCTGTTAAATGCAAATCCCTTGATAAACTTCTTATTAACTAGATATTGAGATTTCCAATACTTAACAGGTGAATATACCACGTAACTATCTGACGGCTGGCGTAAATAATACTTGAATCCTGACCATATAAAAGCGTTTCCCAAATCATTTGAAGCAACACCTTTAACGCTTTTTCTCATTTCATTCAAGATAAAGCTCATCTTCCAAGTTGCTTTTGTGTTAATGGTTCTTGCTTGTGGCTCCGCATAAGGCGGATTCTCAAATAGAATAATCGTGCAATTCGGATTATCTAAATACTGTTTTATAACAGGATTATCTATATAATCTTTGCTTAGTGCATCGGCTCCGGTTACTAGACCGGCATTAAATGTTTCAGATGTTTCAACGGGTGGAATAATATGTCGAACTCTTGCCCCAATCAATTCCTGCAAAACTTTATATTCATAGTATTCAATCGTAGAAACAATGCAATGGGATAATTCTTCATCCGTCAATCCAGCTTCTAGATTCCCCGTTCCGGCGCACCTATCCAAAATGATATAATCATTTCCAGCAGGCACGCGGTCAATAGCTATTCGCACCAATTCCAATGACTTTTCTGCATAAAGGCGGTGAGTATAAAATGCACCAAGATTTTTCCTTTGCAGCGTATCATTCAATTTATCCATCAAGTAATTAAACTTAACATTTGTTTGACCAGTATAAGGATAAATATAATCTGCGAAGTGAACAGGTTTTCTAATTTCACCAATTGTTTTATGCTTTCCGGTGTCATCGCCGAGAAAATCTTCTTTTCGCGCAGTGGGAACTGCTTTATAATAAGATGCTGCCCATCCCACAATACAGTTCTCATCAATATGAATTTTAGTAAAGTTTGTTTCTTTGAGTAAGGAAACTACGATTTCAGCGTCTAACGGTTTATCATAGTGCAAGACCTTTTCTGCATTTCCACCAATAAACCCGCTGTTGTCTTTAGATGCCCCACCGAAATAAAGCTTTTCAATATCAGATAAATAAGGCGCAGAATGATAAAGCCAAGCTGTAGCAGCGTTTACATCAACAATTAAAACATTAGCCGGAACAGGCTTGCCTTTCACTCTTAAAGCAGAAAGATACTTAATGCACTGAAAAAGAGCGACATTCAAATCTGTAACATGCAATTTAAACTCCAGCAGATTGCCGTTCAATACTCCATCGTTATTGTCGGAAAGAATATCTTCGATTTTTAAATTAGGGTCAATACGCGGTAAAAAGACTTTGTAAAAATCAAACTGGCCGTCTCTTTCAAGCAAGTATTTATCCATTGTCACGTCCGCTCCCATAAATAAAAAAGTGCAGCAATCGAAACTGCTGCACCGAAAAATACATAGCTCCGATTTGCTGCTACACCAATCATATGATATCTTTCTTCAAAACCAAACGTGACAAAAGACATCGAGCCTGTATTTTTACCAAAATGATAAAAATACACGCTGGTTTTGAAGAAGATGATTCAATTGAAAACAATCCTATGTATCATAGAATTGGTGTAGCAAATAGAGCATACCATATAATTCAGCATTTTTCAAGCAAATCTTTGTTTTTACAAAACAAAAAAGGGCGCCGAAGCGCCCTCATTTGATTTTCATTTTGCTTATCTGCTGCCCTTCCACGGGGTGATGAACACCAACCGGGCAAGGAACCGCAAAATGTCGCCGAAGATGGCGGTGGACATGAAGTCGGACACATAGTAGCCGAAATGGTTGCCTGTGATATCGCAGTAGTAGACGGAGTCGATCGTGTAGTTTGCCACATCGTTTTCGTCCAGCTCATAGATCCGGATGGAGCGCTTGTCGGCGCGGCCGTAAGCTGCAAAGCCCGTGCCGCCGTTGTAGCCGAGCAGGATGCCTTCGTCGGTTTTCATCACGAAGTGGTTGACATGGTCGTGGGCAAAGAACGCGCCGATGACGTCGCCCTTTTCAAGCCAGGCTTCATATTCGTTGCCCGCCGCGTTTTCAATTTCGGAGCAGGGCGCTTCGCCGACGTAGTTGTCGTTTTTCTTCATCCGGGTCGCATCCGTGAACATGTAGTCGTTGTTGACGAGATACCAGTTGTTGTCGTTCAGGCTGAAGATCGCGTCGTTCGCGTGCTTGACGTCGGTTTTAGTCAGGCACTGATAAATCTCGGACACCGGCACATGCTGGAACACCAGCGACGGCACAACCTTGCCGCCGTTTGCGCCTTTCAGCTCGTCGCTCTTTGCTTTATACCATTCCACGCTCTCCGGATTCGGGCCGGTGTAGCCGTTGGCAAGGCCGCTCTTGTTCTGGGAGTCGATCATATAGACGTTGAGCGCCATGTGGCTGCCGTCGCTCGACATGACGGGGATGTTATAAGTACCGGGGTCGTTCGTTTTGGTTTCGTCCCAGACGTTGTATTCGAATTCGTTAAACACCTGCATCTGCTCGAGCGTCGAGACCATGTCGTCCTTGTCGTGGTCGTGGTTGCCCGGCGTATAGGCAAACGGCACCTGCAGCTCGTTGAGCAACGACGCAAGGTTGCGCAGCGATTGTTTGACGCGTTTGGCGTTGGCGCCGATAAAGATATCGTTGCATACGTCGCCCGGAATAACCACAAGGTCCGGCTTCTCCTGTGCAACCGCTTTGCGGATGAAGTCTTCGGTGCGCTTGTTCATTTTATCGGTGTCCTGCGTGTCGTTGATCTGCATGATCTTGAACTTGCCGTTTTCGTTAAACTTCAAGGTTTGATCCCCCTTGCGGCCTGTCGCGGCGTCTTCGGCAAACGCGATGCTGCAGCAGCCGATCATCATAAGAACGGCGAGGAACAGGCTGATGAGTTTTTTCATAATGCATACTTCCTTTCTGAATCGTTGCGGCGTCTGATTGACCGCTTATGCGTTCGTATTATACCAAATTTTCTTGTAAAAAACAATCGGTGCGGCGCAAACAATCCAAACAAAAAACCGGCAGCCTTTTTGTGAAGGTTGCCGATTTGCATTTTTAAAGAGGAAGGGTCTGCGAAAGGGTGTAGTCGTCCGGAATCTCAAACGCGCTTTCCGGCACGTCGCCGGAAAACGCCGAAATTGTGGTTACATGGACGTCGCCCTCCGCGTCCGTATAGACCAGCCGCACCAGCGTTTTGCCGTCGAAATCGCAGGCGATTGTGTCGCCGTCCGTGTCGGCATACAGCTCACGCTGCAACAGTTTTTTGCCGCTGCGCACGGTATATTTTTGCGGCGTGACGGCGGTCGTTTCCAACAGATCCTCCACCAGATCGTCGTAGTCGGCGGCGTCGAGCGTGTCGCGCAGCGTCTGCTCGCTGACGGCCGTATACTTTTTCAGCCGCGGCAGCAGCAGCCAGGCGCCGTCGGCGCGGCGGATCAGCTTGATCTGGGAGCCGGCCAGCTTTGTCTGGACACTGAGGCTGTCGTTTTGTTTGTAAACCGTCACCGGCGTACCGGCAAACGCGTCGTCGTCCTTGGTGAACGTGAGCGTAAACGTGCCGTCCTTCAGCAGCCTGCGGTACGGAGAAAGCAGACTGCCGGCTTCAGCGGCTTTGGTTTTGGCGTTGAGCCACTTCGAATACTTGCCGAACAGATTGCCCTGCGCTGTTTTCACATACGCGCGCACGACCAGCAGATAGGTTGTGGCGGGCTCGAGGTTTTGGAGCGTCCGGGACGTCTTTGTGGTGAGGCGCAGTTTTTTGTAGGTGCCGGTGAGCACATCATAATTGTAGATCGCATAGGCCGAGGCGCCGGCAACCGGCTCCCAGCGCAGCTTGATCGTGGTGTCGGTCGCTTTGACAAGCGTCGGGCGCCCGACGCGGTTGGGCAGAATGCGAAACTGCAGCGTTTTGCTGCCGGTGTAGGCGCTGCTTTTGGCTTTGATTTTCACCGTTGCAAGACCCGGGTCCACATTGTTGCGGTAGGTCACGGTATACTGTTTGTTTTCCTGCAGCGTTCTGCTGCCGTTTTTGACTGTGACAACCGGCGTTTTCTCTTTGCCGTTATAGGTGGTTTTGGTAAACGAGAGCGTGGCGGTGCATGCGGAAAGCTTCGTCGGCTTTTTGGCGGCAACTGCAGTCGGCATCCCGCAGCACACCAGCACGGCGCACAGCAGCACACAAAGAAGCGGACGGATACAGCGGTGTTGTTTCATTGGAAAAGACCTCCTATATCGTTGTCGATGACCACGGTCGTGACGCTGACGGCGGGGATTGTCAACGACAACAGCCGGCGACCGTTGTAGGTTTGTTCCAACCGGCGGGTTTCATCGGTGGTATAGACGCTCATATGCAGACCCGGCGTCTGCAGGCGGATCGTTTTTTCCGGTCCTTCGTTGGAAATCACCACCACGGTTTTGCAATTCGGCGTCCGAAACGCGGCAAAGTCGGTATCCACACGACGGTCATAGGTCGATTTACGGTAGTCATCGGGGGTTGCGGCAAACGGCAGCAGCCGGGAGCCGGCAGGGATGAACCGGCTGAAATGCGCCATCGCCCAGTAGCGGAAGCTTTTTTCGTAACGGGTGAAACCGGGATCCGCACTGAACAGACCGTCGCTGAAATCCAGCCCTTCGTCGCTGATGCCCTCTGTGTTGACTGCGACCCAGCTCGACCAACTGTTGACGCGGCTGAAATTGAGGTCGTTTGCCATCACACGCGCCATGATAACCGCCGCCATCGGGTCGGACGTGGCGTGCTTGTTCGGCAGTTCGCACCACTCGGTCATGTCGAGCGTCCGGTCGGCATAGATTTGTTCGTCAAACCAGTCGCGAAAATGCGCCTTGTCTTCAAGCAGCGTATCCTTCCAGTAGCTGTGGTAGGCAAACGAGCCGGTGTTGCGCAAGATGACCGGGTCGCTGCCGATGGCGGTGAAATATTCTTTTGTCAGATCTCCGATCTCTCCCGCTTCGGGCACCGACAGTTGAACCGGCAGGTTTCGCCGCTCGATCCCTTCGGCAAACAGATGCAGCACCCGGACGAGCTGTTCGGTCTCGTAGTGGCAGCCCTCCTGATGAACCCACGGGCCGCCCCATCCCCACTGCGGTTCGTTGATGGGCGAAATGTATTTTACAGGCACTCCCTCGTCGAGGAAATGCTGCGTGATCGTCAAAAAGTAGTCGACAAAATCCTGTTCGTGCGCCGGATCAAGATTCGATTCTCCGTCCGCCACGCCGCCGCTCGCTTCACCCGAAACCGTCATCGAATAGTGGGGACTGTTGGCAAACAGAATCACGGTATCGATACAACCGTAGGACAGCGCCGTCTGCAGCGCCTTTTGCGCATAGGCGTCGCGGGTAAAATCATAGACCCACGCGTTCTGCGCTTCGTCAAAGACATAAAAGCTCTCGGTGTTGTGCCAATCGTTGGACACGCGGTTGTGGTCCGGGTTGACCCCTCCGCCGACGTTGTAGCGATAGATATTGAGGCCGAGACCGTCGTTGGAATAGAGCTGCTGCATCAAATCTTCACGCATGTTGTCATCTGTGACCCGATGGCTCCACCAACACGCCGAGGTGCCAAAGCCCGTGACCGTTTGCTGACAGACTGCGGGCGAAAGCGCGAGCGTGATATCCGCGGCGGATTCAGCCAACCCGCCGACCCACGCGCTCACAGCCGTGGAAAGGCCGAGCAGAAACACGGCGACCTTGACGAAAATACGTTTCACGTTCTGCATGACGATGCCTCCCTTCGGGTTTAGTTATACCATATTCGGGCATATATTGTCAAACAAATAAAAATTAATCGGAAACATATTGCTTTTTATCAGTTAAAACTATATAATAACTAGTACTGAAAAATCGTGATTTTCCTAAGGAGGCTCCCCATGTTTCAAAAACTCGTTTCCATTTTAATGATTCCGATCTTGTTCATGTATACCCTGCTGCCGGCGGCGTTCGGCGCACGCAACGACAAGGTCTTCCAGTGGAGCGATCTGAAAAATCTGCATTCGCTCGGCGATTATATCGACTATATCCAGGAGCGCGGCGCACCGTCGTTTGACACCGATACCTTCCTACGCAATCTGGCGCCGGCGGATATGGTTCGCAAAATATTACACGGTCAGGTGCTCGATCGCGAGGAGGAGGCGTATCTGGACGTCAAGCTTGACGAAACGCTTTCCTCTTTCTGCACCTATGTTGCCGAAAACACCGGCTTCGATCTGGAGCGGCTGCTGACCCATGTGCCGAATCTCAACGGACCTGCCGAATTCGGCGCGGAGGTCTTGGGTGTGGACACCACCGCGCTGCGCGGCCGGATCTATGCGCTGCGCGACGAAGCCGCCCGCGAAGGCGATTCGTTTAAAGAAAACCTGCTGTTCCTCATCGGCGCTTATCTGAGCGTGATCGAAAAGGTCGAAATCAACGCTGTGGAATCCAAAAGAGGCAATCCGGACGAAGTGATGGTGCAGGTTACGGTCACCTATTACGACGGCTACCGCCATGTGATGTATCCCGGTATGTATATCAACACCGTCACCGGCGAAGCGTCCGGCAACGGCGAAAGCGGCATGCTGGGGCTCGGCTTCAATTGCAAGATCCCGGAGCTGGTCGTCTATGCAACGATCGGTGCCTGGCAGCGCCATCTGGGCTTCATGCTGCTGTATGATATCCTCGCAAACTCCACGCCGCTGTTCAACTATCAGACCCGCCGGTTGAAGTTCAACTACAACAACAAAGAATGGATGATCCAGATCTGGAAGGGCAACTACGCGCTGGTTACCAACGGCGCCGAGGTCGGCATCTACAACCGCGCGCCGGGCTCCCAGGGCACCTATTACGAGTGCGCGAGCGACGACGAGATGATGAATATGACGCTGCAACTCTACCACAAGGACGATCAGATCTTTTCCATCGGCCCGATGCGCCACTGGTGGGCAAACGGGTTCAAGATTACAAAGAACATCTATCAGCCGAAGGATCTGACCATGAAGTTCGCGATGGAGATGCCGGACGAAGAGATGCTCCGGGCCTTTGCCGCCGCGATCGACGCGGAGGGCACCGGCGACATCACTTATGTGATCGACGGTTTAACGATCTACGTTACATTTTAACCGAACGAAAAAGCGCCTCGCGGGGCGCTTTTTTCATACCCGCCGCCACCGAACAGGACCAACGGGATTATTTTTCTTGCAAAAACGGCCCGTGCGTGCTACAATAAGACAAACCACCCGATTGGAGGAAAGAAGATATGAAAACCAAAACCCGCAACTGGCTGAGCTTTGTGCTGTTTGTGGTGATCTTCGGCGGCCTGCTCTGTACGGCGACGTTCACCGATTTTCAGGTCAGCGCGTTTCTGACAGCCAAATCCCTCTCCGCCCACACCTACCTCACCAGCGATACCTTCGGCGCTGCGTTTGAAGCGCTCGGCAGCGACCCGGTCTATATCGGCTTTGCGTTCGCGTTCTCCATTCTGTTTTGGTATTGCTACCGCAAAAAGTCGCTCTCCGCAGCGCCGCGCACGATTTTCGCCGTTATCATGGCGGTCTGCGCCTACATTGCCAACTACGTGATGGTCACCGACACGATGGACTACGTGCAGGAGCATGTGATGATGATTGAACACTCCAACCTGACCACGCCGGGCTGGATGCTGCTGATCAACGTGATCGTGGCGTGCGCGTTCTGGGCGCTGGGCCTTTTGGCCGTGCGCAACTTCACCGACGCGCAGATCGAAGCGCTGTTCAAAGTGGCGATCGCGACGCTGGCGTTCCTGATTTTGTCCACCGTGGTGCTCCATCTGATCAAAGGCCCCGTCGGCAGAATCCGTTTTCGCGCGATGAATCTGGCGGAATTTGACGCCGCGCACCCCGAATACAAGGACGCCTACGGCTTTTCGCATTTTGCTCGCTGGTATGAGCATCACGGTCAATGGATTTCAAAAGATGAGATGGCAACGATTTTCGGCACGACCGACGCGCTCAAATCCTTCCCCAGCGGCCACACCAACGCCGCCGGCGCCTCCTATCTGATGCCGATGCTCAACGACGCGCTCAAGATCAAAAACAAGGGTGTGCGCGCGCTCATGTGGATCATTCCGGTCGTCATCACGGGTCTGACCGCAGTCAGCCGCATCATTGTCGGCGCCCACTTCTTCAGCGACGTGCTCGTCGGCGGCACCTGCGCTTTCGTGTGCATGATCCTTTGCCGCGAGATCATCGTGTGCAAGGGTGCGAATGTGAAAGCGATGTTTGGGAAATAAGCTGTCGCAGTCAGCAAAGCAGCCACCGCAAAGGTGGTTGCTTTTGTTTCATCTTCGAAGTGCATCGACCAGCGACAGATGCCCATTCCAAAACGCGTGGGTCGCTTCGGTGTCGGCATGCAGACCGATCACCGTACCGTGGTCGCCCGGCAGCGTTTCCTCCACATACCACACGCCTTTGTGGTAAGCGCGGGCATCGTCTGCCTGTTCCGGCACCGCGCTGTTTGGTTCGCCGGCCGGACACCGGGCGGAAACAACGCTTACCAGGCCATCATTCGGCTGCCAGTCGGCCGTGATTTCGATCCCGCCCGGTGTTGTACCGCGATACATACCCATTGCCGTTGCAAACGGCAGCAGCACCGGCAGCGTGCCGGCCACAGGCACCTGGCCGCCCAGCAGTTTGCCCTGCTGCGTTGTGCAGTAGGAATAGGAAAAATAATAGACGCCTTTCACGGTACGGATCGTGTCGTTCAACGCTTTCGCGCCATCCGGCGAAAGGTCATAGCCTGCATGGTCGTTTCCTTGCGCGGTCAGCATAGAGACCGCCTGCCGCAAACTGTCGGCTGTGCCGGCTGTCTGCGAGATGCCGAACTGGTCGAGCATGAAATCATAGGTTCCGGCAAGCGGTGTTGCCGCGCCGGCCAGCGCAAAACACAAATTGGCCAAAAGCTGCGTCGGGTCGCTGATGCCGACGATGCCGCCGAGCGTTCCCAGTACACAGGTCAGCGACGATCCGTTGTGCGGCGCACACAGCGTTGTGACGCTGTTGACCCAGCCGCCTTTGCCGCCGGTAAACAGCCCCGACGTCTCTTTGCCGGTGGCCGCCTGTTCCGCTTCGCTGCCAAACGCGAGCAGACTGGTCAGCAGCCGCACCGTGGCGCCGCCGAAGGAGTGGCCGACCAGATTGACCTTCACCCGCTGAAATCCGTGTTCCCGGCCGCCCCAGTTTGCAACCAGCGGCTGTGAATAGCTGCGGCCGAAACGCGCATGGTTGTGCTGTGCGGCGTGGGCGGCGCCGTAATCCACGGTGGTGCCGGTCAGTTGGGCATACAACTCGCACGCGCGATCCCAGGCGCTTGACACCGGGCCGACGCTCGGCGCGCAGACAACATAGCCTTCGCTGCCCAGATATTCCACCAGATCGCCGGTGTCCGCACCCCAGTACTGCGCGGTCCGGTTGATCCCGTCGCCGCTGCCCCAGCCGCCAAGCCCGTGTACCAGCACATACGGATACTGCACCTTGCCGCCGTTCAGCGCCCACCACGCTTCACGGATCACGTCATACCGGATCTGCAAAACCGTGCCGGCAGCAAGCAGGCACACCGCGAGCAGCAGAGCTATCCATTTTTTTGCTTTCTTTTTACCATGTTTTCCCGGCTTTGCGGCCCCGGCGGGCGCAGCCGTCGTTGCCGGTTCCGGCGTGTGCGGTGCCGGCGGCTGGTCTTCCGCCGACACGTCAATCTGAAAGCTGCCTGCATCCGCAGCCGGCTGCGAAACAGACGATGGTTCCGACGCAAACAAAGGAGCCGTATCGTCAGGCGCACCTTTGATCAGATAATCAATGGAAACGCCGAACAACGTGCTCATCTGCGCAAGCTTGTCAACCTCGGGCAGACTGGCGTCCGATTCCCATTTGGAAACCGCCTGCCGCGACACGCCGACCTGTTCGGCAAACGCCTCCTGCGACAATCCGTGTTCCTTTCTCAATGCGGCAATCCGCATACCAATGGTCATGGCTCTCTCTCCTTTATCGGTTTCTGGCGTCATTATAACACATCCACGCGAAAACGACAAGCAAGCGAAGCTGACAAGCTGTGCTTTTCTTTCCGCAACCGGCGGTTGCGCACAAGCTGCAGCGGTTGACGGCTGTCAACCGGCGCCGACCGGCCATTGAAAAAGACTGTCGCCGCACAAGCGAAAGACCGGAGAAAGCGTTTTACCCCGCGCTCACTCTCCGGCTTTTTCATAAACAAAAACCGAGGCGCTCATTCGAACGGCTGGGGCTCTGGCGCACTGCAAGGGACGCAGCCGCTGCGGCTACGCCTTGCGTCTGCCGTCCTCGCGCAGGGGTGCGCTCGGACTTCGGCGCGGAAAACCTGCCCCCGGCAGCTTTTCTTTTCGCGCCTCACCCGCTCCGGGTTCTCGTAGGGGCGACCCTGCGTGGTCGCCCGCTTTCCGGAAGATCGTGGAATAAAAAACGAGCCGCTCATTCGAACGACTCGGGCCCTGGCGCGCTGCAAGGGACGCAGCCGCCGCGGCTGCGCCTTGCGTCTGCCGTCCTCGCGCAAGGGTGCGCTCGGACTTCGGCGCGGAAAACCTGCCCCCGGCAACTTTTCTTTTCGCGCCTCACCCGCTCCTGGTTCGAGTCCCTGCAGCGTTCCTCTTTTTCATGTTTGCATAAAAAGAAACGAGCCGCTCATTCGAACGACTCGTTGCACATGGCGCGCTGCAAGGGACTCGAACCCCTGACCTTTTGGTTCGTAGCCAAACACTCTATCCAGCTGAGCTAGCAGCGCATTTGTTTGTGCCAAAGTATACTATCACAAACGAGGGCGGTTGTCAAGTTCTTTTTTGAAAAAACTTTCTCCGCGCGCAAAAAAATTGCCGGTCTGCGCGCCTGCGTTTTTGTTCTGCACCCTTGCACTCTGCCGGGTTCTGTGCTACAATACAGATACTACACAGCAAAGGAGCTGCAAATGATGGAAGAACAACCAAGCAAGAAAAAGAATATCTTTCAGTTTATCAAATTCGCGCTTTTCTCCGCCTCCGCAGGTCTGATCCAGATCGGCTCGTTCACCCTGCTCAATGAGGTTGTGCTCAAAACCGACCTGCTGCAAAACGCGATGGCAAACAACGAAACCTTCGCCCGGATCATGCAGAACGAATACGGCCCGTGCTATTTGATCGCACTGATTTTGTCCGTGATCTGGAATTTTACATTCAACCGCAAATTCACCTTCAAATCCGCCAACAATATCCCCGTCGCCATGCTCAAGGTGTTTGGCTACTATCTCGTCTTCACCCCGGTTTCGACGATCCTCGGCAACTACTTTACCGCAAAATTCGCTTCCTTCCCCGCGATCGAATACATCGTTTTGGGCATCACCATGGTCATCAACATGATCACGGAATTCCTGTTCCAAAAGTTCGTCGTGTTCCGCGGCAGCGAAAACTCCGCAGTAAAAGAAAAGCCGGAAGCGACCGCCGAGGAATAAAGCTACCGACGGCGCCATAAACAGCAAAAAAACAGCAGCAGCCGAAAAAGGCTGCTGCTCTCTTTTGTTTTCCGGCGCAGACCCTTAACGGTGCAATCGCAGGACCGTGACGGAATACTGCGGCGCGGTGTAGTTGAAGCTGCTGCCGACGCCGGACAGGGTGAAGGTTTCGATTTTGCAGTCCTCCGGCGCGCCGAGGATGTTGTCGTTGTCGAGGCTGGTGCCCTTGAGTTGGTGGACATCCGCCGTGTCGGCAATGGCTGCTTTGCTATCGATTTTAACCGCGAAGGTACGGACGGAGTCTGTGACGTTGACGAGCTTGACGATCAGATCACCGCTATCGTCGGTGGAGACCACCTGATACGCCTCGGCCTCACTGTCGGAGCCGACGGTGAAGTCTACATATTGTTCGCCGTCAATATAGCACTCGATGTGCCGGCCGCTGACAACCATCTTGAGATGGTAGGTTTTGCCCGTTTCGGCCGCAAACGGCTTCACCGTGCCCGGCACCTGTCCGGTCTTTTCGCCGTTTTCGAGGATTTGCAAACAAGACACCGTATTTTCCCAGCCGCCGATATTCCAGATGATGTTGTTTTTGACGTCCTGAATGCCGAACGAAAGCATAAAGCCCTCCTTGCCGTCGAGCTTTTCGGCGTCCACTTCATAGGTATAGTCCGTCCAGGCCGGGTCGCCGAAATAGGCGACGGAGCCGGTTTCGGAATAATCCATATCGGTATTCAACTGCATCAGCCGGCCGCAGCGGGTACGCCATTTGCCGTCGGTGGGCGTTGTCCAGTTGAAGAAATACCCCGGCAGGCGGAATTTGTCCTGCCCGAGGAGGCTGCCGGTTTTGTTGTCGGTCACCTTCACATTGTCGAACGCGGCCGCCGTGTTCCAGGTCCCGACGCCGACTTTGCCGCTGATCTCCTTTTGCGGCACCGCCGCGCCGGTCAGCTCAGACTGCAGCAGGGTCTTGCCCTGGTTTTGCATAAACAGCTTTTGGACATAGTAGTTGATGGAGCCCGTGACCTGATGGTTGTTGTACCAGATGAGGTCCGGCGCCCAGTGCCGCGCGGTCAGGTTGCCGAACAAAGGCGCATAGGCCGCCATGCGCACAATGTCGCCGTTGCGCTCAAGGCCGGTCATATACGCGGCTTCGGCGATTGCCGCACGCAACTGGTTGGAACGCGCCGCATATTCGCCCAAAAAGACCGGAATCGCGCCGCCGTAGCGTGTGGCGATGAGCTCGTCATCCATGCGGCCGTA
>CACWJV010000006.1 GCA_902761265.1 Oscillospiraceae bacterium
TGCAATTGTGCAGTTATTTTGAAGTCAGTGACAAAAAGTAAATCATATAAAAAGTTTATAATGAACTGAAAAAAAGCTGCACTTTCTGCACCTTTGCACCTTTTATTGCAACCGCAGGGGCGGCCAAACAAAATGCTGCCGCAGGCAGAAGCGCCGACCGAGTTGCGGGTGTCCACTGGACACCCGCAACCTCCCCATGAAGCTGCGCCGTTCCGTCGCAGCGGGGAGGGCAAGGGCATACCTTGCAGCGTCGGCGCCCAACCGACCCAGATGCAGGGGCTGCGGCGGTTCTCTGCGCGGCGCAATGCATTCCACAACGCACAGCGTCCGGCGCGTCCCTCTGCACCATGCACTATGCACTATTCACGCATCCCTCGGCCCTCGGCCCTTCCCAATCGGCCCTCGGCCCTAAAAAAACCGCCCCAACGGGCGGCTTTGCTGTTGAATGTTTGCGGGTCGCCACATAGGGCGACCCCTACACGGCCCGGCGATTATACGATTGCCAGACCCCCGTCCACGCCGATCACCTGACCGGTGATAAACGACGCGTCGTCGCTCGCAAGAAACCGGGCGAGCGCGGCCACGTCCGCCGGCGTGCCGGCGCGGCAAAGCGGCGTTTCGTCAATGACGGCCTGTCTGTCCTCGTCCGACAGATGCGCGTTCATCGGCGTGTCGATGAAGCCCGGCGCGATGCAGTTGACCGTGACGCCGGAGGGGCCGACTTCTTTTGCCAGCGCTTTGCTAAAGCCAATCAGCGCCGCTTTCGTCGCGCTGTAGTCCACTTCGCACGACGCGCCCACGCGCCCCCACATGGAACTGATGGTGACGATCCGGCCGCTGTGGCGGCGCAGCATTTGCGGCAAAAGGGCGCGGCAAAGCTGGATCTGGCTTTGCACATTGACCCGAAACAGTGCGTCGCTTTGCAGCAGATCGACGTTTTGAAACAGCGAGACGAGCGAAACGCCGGCGTTGAGGATCAACACGTTTGGCGCAAACGCCGCCGCCACCGCCGCAAGCGATTCCACCGCTTCGCAGTCGCAAAGATCGCACTGCACGGTGTGCAGGGTGTCGGGGTATTGCTGCAGCAGCCCGGCAAGAGACGCCGCGTGTTTGCCGCATTGGGCGAGGACACAGTCGCCCTGTTTTAAAAAGACGTCACACAGCGCGCGGCCGATGCCGCCCGAGGCGCCGGTGATAAAAACGGTGTTTGCCAATGGTATCACTTCCCAAGTTTTACTGGTTGGATGATACCACACTTTTTTTTATTTTGCAAGCACGCCGTCGTCCGCGTAAAGCAAAAGCTTGATATCCGCTTCGCCCGGTTGCTGCGTGTCGGCGTAAACGAGAACTTCCTTGCCGGTTTTGTCGCGGCAGTGCAGCTCGTGGCAAAGGGCTTCCGTGCCGTCTTCGCGCGGAATCATCGCCGTCTGGTGATCCAGCAGATCGAGCTCGTCCGAAAGACCCTGCACTGCGGTTTTCAGCGCCACTTTCACGTCGGGCACCTTGCGCGCCGTGTGGTTCATCAAATAGCCCCGTGCGTCCATCGCAACCACACGCGCCGTGTCCAGCGCCACGCTGACTTTAATCAGGTCGGCGTAATAGGTCACGCCTTTTTCCCTGTAGGCAAAGTTGACCGTGCACACGCCGTCGTAGGTGCTGTAATAGCTTTCCTTCATATTTTTGTAGCCACAATCGCGCAAAAAGGCACGCGCTACCTTGACCGCCGCTTCTTCGCTGATTTCGCTTTTACCGGCGTAGTTCGGGTTTGTCAAATAGCACAGCAGACCGCCGCGTTTCGTAAAACCCACGGTGCGTCCGGCTTTGGAAAAGCAGTAAAGCGCGAGCGCGGAGTCCTCGTCGCTTTCCCGTACCAGTTCGTTTTCTGCGCAGGCGAGCACCTTTGCCGCGCGGGCGCGGGCGGTTTGCAGCGAGATTTCGTCTAAATTTTCGAGCGCCTTTGCGGTGCGGTTGAGCCGCGCGTCGGCAAACGGGCCGTCGTACAGCAGCGTCGGATAGTCGGTCAGCGATTGTTCGGCGGAGGAAAACGCGTCGGAAAAGATCGCCGTGTCCGTCGGCTGCGGCAGCGTGGACAAAGAGGCGCGCAGCGTCACACTGCCGTCGTCGAGCCCATCGCGGATGGTGCGCAAGCCGTCGCCCAGCTCGGCCGCATAGCGGTACAGATCGCGCAGGGACTGCCGCTGTTTGGCGGTCAGGGCTTTGCCGGTTTCCAATTGCTTTCGCAGCGTCGCGGTGTAATCGGCGACCTGCGACAAAAAGCGAAAGATCCGGGCTGCGCCGGTTCCTTCGTCGGGCAGCAGCGACAGCGACAGTTTGGCGCCGGCGGCCGCGTGCTGCAGTTTGTCCGACAAGGACGAGAGCATCGGCGCGCTTTGGGCGAAGACGCCTTTTTGCAGGGCGGTTTCCACGGTGTCGAGCTGGGCGCACAGCACCGACAGCGCCTGATTTTCGGTGCGGATCGTTTCGGCTTCCAGCCGGTGTGCACGGGCGGCGCAGACGCCGGCAGTTGCGGCGAGCAGCACACACAGCACAGACAAAAAGATCATGGATTTGACGAAAATGGGATCGCGTTGGTTTTGCATAGACGTGCCTCCGTCTTTTTTAAAGTTGCCTTTATGGCGGTTCTATACAATAGGATTGCCCGCGTCTGCGTATGAATATGCGTGGGGCGCAGGGAAGAAAGCAAAAAATTCTATGGGAAACGACCGATATTTGTCCGTTCACCCATTGCATCCAAGATGATTTTATAGTATAATAGACTGTATTTATAATGAAGAGGTGTATCCGCGTGCTGGCATATTTGGACAACAGTGCCACTACGCCGCTTTGCGACACGGCAAAACGGTGGATGGAAAGGGCGATGGACGACGTTTGGGGCAACCCGTCGTCGCTGCACATAGTGGGACTCGACGCGGAGCTGTTGCTTTCCGACTGCCGCAAAGCGGTGGCTGACGCACTGCACGCAAAGGAAACCGAGATCCTCTTTACCTCCGGCGGCACCGAAGCGAACAACCTTGCGCTGTTTGGCGCGGCATACGCGAAGGCGCGGCAGGGCAAACGCATCCTCGTGTCCGCCGTGGAGCATCCGTCTGTGATGAAGGCGGCGGAGCAACTCAGAAATGAGGGCTTCGATCTGCAGATCATTCCCGTGGACAGGGTTGGCCGTGTGTCGCTTGCCGCGCTGGAAGAACTGTTGACTCCGCAGACCACCCTTGTCAGCGTGATGGCGGTCAACAACGAGCTCGGCACGATCGAGCCGGTCGGTGAAATCGCGGCGATGCTGCGGCGCAAAAAGAGCAAAGCTCTGTTTCATATCGACGCGGTGCAGGCGTTTGGCAAGCTGGATCTGTCGCCCAAAAAGCTCGGCTGCGATCTGATGACCGTCAGCGCCCACAAAATCCACGGCCCGAAGGGCGCCGGCGCGCTTTGGCTCAAACCGGGTGTGACCTTGCGTCCGCGCACCTTCGGCGGCGAACAACAAAACGGTCTGCGCCCCGGTACGGAGCCGACTGTGGCGATTGCCGGCTTTGCCGGTGCGGCAACCATGCTGCGCCCGGCGGCGCACCTGCCGCGTGTGACGGCGCTGCGCGACCGTTTCGTCGCGTCGTTGCGGCAGATGGCGGAAGTCTGGATCAACAGCGCCGACGACGCGCTGCCCTATATCGTCCATCTTTCGCTGCCCGGCTGGCCGGCGGAGACGGTGCTCAACTTTTTATCGGAAAACGGCGTGTGCGTTTCGTCCGGCTCTGCCTGCGCCAAAGGCCACCGCAGCCCGGTTTTGACGGCGGCGGGTCTGGACCCGGCGCTGATCGAAAGCTCATTGCGCATCAGCCTGTCCGATACCACGACCAAAGAAGAACTGGATTTCTGTTTGCAGCAGTTGCAGGCGGCCGTCCGTACCATTCGCAGAAAAGGATAAGATTCTATGAAAAAAGTGATACTCGTCAAAAACGGGGAGATCGTCCTCAAAGGGCTCAACCGCTCCACGTTTGAAGATATACTCATCAAAAACATGCGCCGCAGACTCGCGTCTGTCGGACAGTTTACCTTCCGCAAATCGCAGTCCACCATCGTGGCCGAGCCGGTGGACGACGACATCGATTTTGACGAAGCCGTCTCCCAGGTGTCGCGTGTATTCGGCATCGTCGGCTTTTCCGTGGCGGCCGTTTGCGAAAAGGATATCGAAGCGATCAAGCGCACGACGCTCGAATTTTTGGGCGACGACCTGCGGAATGTCCGCACCTTCAAGGTCAACGGCAAGCGCAGCGACAAAAAGTTCCCGATGACCTCGCCCGAGATCGCCGCCGAAGTCGGCGCGCATATTCTGTCGAACATCCATCCGCTCAAGGTGGACGTCCACGAACCGGAGCTGACCGTCACGGTGGAGGTGCGCGACCAGGTATTGATCCACGGCAACCAGAGAAAGGGCGCCGGCGGGTTGCCGATCGGCTCCTCCGGCAAAGCGGCGTTGCTGCTTTCGGGCGGCATCGACAGCCCCGTGGCCGGCTATATGATGGCAAAGCGCGGCCTGATGCTCGACGCGGTCCACTTTGTGTCGCCGCCGTATACGAGCAAACGCGCGGAGCTGAAGGTTCACGCGCTGGCAAAGCTCGTGTCGCGCTATGCCGGCCGGATCAAGCTGTACGTCGTGCCGTTTACCGAGATCCAGGAAGCCATCAAGGACCACTGCCCCGAGGATATGTTTACCCTCATCATGCGCCGGCTGATGATGCGCATCGCGCAGCAGATCGCCGTCGGCGACGGGTGCAAGGCGCTGATTACGGGCGAAAGCCTCGGTCAGGTGGCGTCGCAGACCATCGACGCGCTGCACTGCACCAACGCTGTGGCCGAAATTCCCGTGTTCCGCCCGCTGATCGGCATGGACAAGGACGAGATCATCGACATTGCCCGGCGGATCGACACGTTTGAAACCTCGCTGCAGCCGTTTGAGGATTGCTGCACGGTTTTCACCCCGAAACACCCGAAGACGCGACCCACCGTGGAAATGCTCGAAGAGGCGGAGGCGCAGTTTGATTTTGCGCCGCTGGTGGCGCGCGCGGTACGGGAAAGCCGCTATCACTATATTGAACCATAACCAAAGCGAAAGAAGGCCGGTTGCATGACGTGTGAACTGGTGTTTGTCGGCACCGAGCTGCTGCTCGGCGACATTTTAAACACGAACGCGCAATATCTTTCCAAAAAGCTCGCCGAAATCGGCGTGAATGTTTTGCACCAAAGCGTGGTCGGCGACAATCCGGACCGGCTGCGCGACGTGCTTGAAACCGCGTTTTCCCGCGCCGATCTGGTGTTGACCACAGGCGGCCTCGGCCCCACCAAGGACGATCTGACCAAGGAAGTGTGCGCCGCGTTTTTTGAAAAAAAGCTGGTGCTGCACAACGAGAGCCTGCGGCGGATGAAAGCTTATTTCGACGAAAAGGGCGTCGAGATGCCGAAGACCAACGAAAAGCAGGCGTGGATGCCCGCGGGCAGCGTGATATTTCAAAACAATAACGGCACAGCGCCCGGCTGTGCGATGGAGCGAAACGGCCAACGGTTGTTGCTGCTGCCCGGCCCGACGCGCGAAATGAAAGCGATGTATGAAACCGGCGTGCTGCCGTATCTGCGTTCGCTGACGCACGCCGTAATCTTTTCCAAAGAGATCCGCACCTTCGGCATCGGTGAAAGCAGCATGGCGCAAACCGTCGGCGATTTGCTCGACAGCGAAAACCCGACCGTCGCACCCTATGCCAAAGAGGGCGAAGCGATGCTGCGTGTGACGGCAAAGGCCGAAACGAAAGAAGCAGCCGAAGAGCTGCTGCAGCCTGTGGTCAACGAGATTTTGTCGCGGCTCGGCGGTTTCGTCTACGGCGTGGACGTGCCGAATCTGGAGACGGCGGTCGTATCGCTTTTGAAGCAAAAACACCTGTGCGTCGCCACAGCGGAAAGCTGCACGGCCGGTCTCGTTGCCAAACGGCTGACGGATGTGCCAGGCGCGTCGGCGGTGTTCGGCTGCGGGATTGTCAGCTATCAAAACGATATCAAAGAAAAACTGCTGGGGGTGGACCCGGCGCTGATCGACGCGCAGACCGCGGTCTGTGAAGATGTTGCAAAACAGATGGCCGCCGGCGTTTTGCGCCAAAGCGGCGCCGATCTTGCCGTTTCAATCACCGGCCTTGCCGGTCCCGGCAAAGACGAACGGGGCCGCGACCCGGGTCTTGCCTATCTCGCGCTGACCGACGGCAGGAAAACCGTGACGCGCACCGTGCATACCGGACAGACCGGCCCGGGCTGCCGCGACTATAACCGAACGGTCTTTGCGTCGCATGTGCTGGATATGATCCGATGCTTTCTGGCATAACGGCACACGACTGTATCAAGAATCAAAGGATTGAGACAGATGAAAAAGATTTATGAAGACGGCGGCGAACGGCAGCCGGTTGAGGAGATTTCCTCCGGCGCGTTCGATTTTTCCTACACGGAACCGCTGCCCGCGCGGCAAACGCCGCCCTCGCCGATCCGTACCAACCGCCCGGCACAGACGCCGGCGCAGCCGCAGGAGACGGTACAGCTCACCAAAGCGCAGCTTGACGAACTGGTGCAGCAGGTGCTGGCGGCAAAGGAGCAATCCGCCCCGGCGCAGGCGCCGCAAGAAAAGCCGCAACCGGCCGCACCGGATACCGGCTACGGAACGAAGATTTTATATCAAAGCAAAGATTTTGACAAGGAAGACCCGATCGACGACCGGCCGGTGCCGAAAAAAACGCTCAGCTCCTTTTTGGAAGCGGACGACACGTTTATGGGCGATGGCGTTTCCGATCCGCGCTTTCAGGTGAACGAGGTGGACGAGGACGACGGGTTCTATGCCAATCCGCGCGCGGCGTTTGCTTCGGAAAAGATATTGCCGCAGACGCAAGAGGAAGAAATCGACGAGAGCGACACCGAGCCCGTGCGTTCCGACCGGCATATCGGCCGCACGGTGGTGCTGGTGATTTCGCTGCTGGCGATCCTTGTGTCCGGCGCGATCCTTTTGCGCGAATACAAGCTGCATTTAGATAACAAGCATTTTGAAGAAGACGTCAGCGACCTGATTTTGCAAACGAACGAAGCCATCGGCCAAAACGCACCGGGCGATGTGGAAAACGCGCTGCATCTGACCGAGGAGCAGCAGTGGGCGCAGATCAAGGGCGAATTTCCCAACACGGTTTTTCCGCGGGGATTGCAGCTCAAATATGCGCGGCTGTATGCGACAAACAACGAATTCGCCGGCTATTTGGAAGCGCCGGGCATCAATATGAGTTTGCCTGTTGTGCAGACGACGGACGACGAAGCGTATCTCAACAAAAACTTCTACGGCAAAAGCACCAAATACGGCTGCCCGTTCGTGTCCTATCTGAACCGTCTTGAGCCGCTCGATTACAACACAGTGATCTTCGGCCACCACATGAACGACCACACGATCTTCGGTGCGCTCGACAACTATAAAACGCTGGCCGGTTACAAAAAAAGCCCGACGATCGCGTTCAACACGCTTTACCGCGACTACACGTGGAAGGTCTTTGCGGTGTTTATCACCAACGCGGTTGCGCAGGACGACAACGGCTATGTATTCAACTACTATTTCACGGCGCTTCCAACCGATGAGCAGAAGGCCGCCTATCTCAATGAACTCAAACAGCGTTCGCTTTATGACACCGGTGTGGACGTGCAGCCGGGCGATCCGCTGCTGACGCTGTCCACCTGCTCCCACGAATTTGACGACGCGCGTCTGGTTGTGGTGGCCCGGTTGGTTCGAAACGGCGAAAACGCCGCGGTCGATACGGGAAAAGCAGTGCTCAACAGCAACCCGCGCTATCCGCAGGTCTACTACGACAAAAAGAAACTCAACAACCCCTACGCCAACGCGCAGCGCTGGACGATCGGTTGACTTTTACCAGAAACGATGCGTGTTTCAAACACGCAGGGACGGAGGGAAACTATGATTAAGCTATTTACGCTCGAGCAGCTTTCCGCGTTTTCGGCGGATGCGGTCTACAAGATCTGTCTGGCGCTGGACGCCTACGGATTTTCCGAAGAGGATCGCCAAAGCTTTGAGGGCGAAGACGCGCTTTTGACCGCCGCGTCGTTTGCTGTGGAAGACGGCGACGACGTGATCCTTGCGGTGGAAAACGCCGATTATCTGGCGCTCAAGGAAAAGCTGCTGCAAAAGCTGATGCTCGAAGGCGTCTCGGCGTCCGCCATCGCGGAACGCATCGCCCAGTCGTACAGCGACGAAGAGCCCGATTTTGATCTGCGCGCGCACTGTACGGTGCCGCAGGGCAGTGTGACCCATCTGACGAAGGACGGGCTTTTCAGCGGGTTTACGACGGCGGTGCAAAACGGATCCTTGACGGTGATGCCGCTGGACTTCGACCGGATCGACGACGTGCTGACGAGCTTTGTCGATCTGCTCTTTGCGCCCCACGACGACGCACCCGCACCCGCGACTGCCGCGGCGCAGCCGGAGCTGCAGTTGGACGAGGAAGCGGAAAACGAATTGCTTTCGCCAGTCACCCGGATGGTGGAAACACTCTACAGCAGCGAAAAGCATTTGGCGCTTGCGCTCGGCACAGCCACGCAGAAGATTCTCCAACTGCAGGGCAATGTGGAGCATTTGACCGACACGGTGGACTTTATCGACATCTCTGCCGGCGACGAGGAGGAGATCGATCTCCAAGAGACCCAGTCTGCCCGCGTGATCCGCGAAGCGAAAACCGCCCGCGAAGACGGCAGCGCCCAGTTCGGCGCCGCTGTGTCCGAGATCTATGAGACCGATACGCCCGAGGGCACGCAGTACTATGCGTTTGCCGCCGTGGCCGACAGCGAGGGCGCCAAAGCGAAAAAGATCAATACCCTCAATCCCGACGACGCCCAAATGCTGTTGAGCCACTGCCTGACCGTTATGTGCGACACGGTTTGCCGCAAGATCGACGGCACGGCCGACAGCGAAGAAGACAAAAAGAAGGAAAAGAAGGTTTCCAAAGGCGTGATCGTCTTTGCGGTGATTATCCTGCTGGCGGCGGTGCTCACGCCGCTGCTGCTGCTCAATCATTTGAAACAGCAAAACGCCACGACCGAACCGTCCGCGTCCGACAGTTCGCCCTTTTCCTCCACCGAACCCACCGCGTCAACCACGCTGCCGGCTGAAAACTATATGCCGGCCGAACCCGGCGCCACGGAGGTGACTGCCGCGCCCACCACGACTGTTGCGCCCTCCACCAGCGGCACGTTCACGTTCTATGTCTTCGGCTACGGCCACGGCGTGGGACTCAGCCAGCACGGCGCGGAATACCTTTCCTCGCTCGGCTGGAACTATGCGCAGATCCTTGCAAACTACTATTACGGCACAACGCTCGTCAAGGGCGACACCTACCCGGCCACGATCAACTACGCCGGTACGGATTATGAAACGGTGGAATACCTTGCCTCGTGCCTTGAAACCGAGATGAGTTCCGCGTTCAGCCACGAAGCGCTCAAAGCGCAGGCCGTTGCGCTGTACACGTTTGCCAAATATAACAACTTCCGGCTCAACGCCGACGCCAACGCCCACGGCAAAACGCCGTCCGACATCTGCCGCCAGGTGGCGCAGGAGGTCAAAAACGAGGGCCTTTACATCGCCTATCAGGGCAAGACGGCGCTCACACCGTTCCACTCTATCAGCGCCGGCAAAACAACGTCGTACTATAACGTCTGGGGCGGCACCAGTCTGCCGTATCTGAACGGCGGCCGTCCGAGCTACGGCGACTACAACGTCAGCGATTTCAAATCGACCTACACGATCTCGAGCGACGAACTGCGTACAATCGTCCAAAACAAGCTTGGCATCACCCTCTCCGGCGATCCGGCCACGTGGATCACGATCAAGACCCACGACCAGGCGATCAGCAGCGATATCGGCTATGTATCCACGATGGACGTGGGCGGCCGCGAGCTGACCGGCAACGAGTTCCGCGGCAAGGTGATGGAGGGCAAGATCCGCTCCCACTGCTTTGTGCTCGTTTACACACCCGACGCTGCCGGCACCGACACCCAGCAGCCGGCCACCGTGCCGTCGTTGACGACCACGATGCCGTAAGAAAGGTAACTATGGGTTTTCCCAAATACAAATAAAGGAGACAAAACTATGCCACTCGTAACAACAACCAAAATGTTTGAGGACGCGTACAAAGGCGGCTATGCCATCGGCGCGTTTAACGTGAACAACATGGAGATCATCCAGGGGATCACCGAAGCGGCCAAAAAGCTCAATGCGCCGCTGATTCTGCAGGTGTCCAAGGGTGCCCGCGCCTACGCGAACCACACCTATCTTGTCAAGCTCGTGGAAGCCGCTGAAAAAGAGACGGGTCTGCCCATCGCGCTGCATCTGGACCACGGCCCGGATTTCGAAACCTGCAAAAGCTGCATCGACGGCGGCTTTACGTCCGTCATGATCGACGGCAGCTCGCTGCCGTATGAAGAAAACGTTGCGCTGACCAAAAAGGTCGTCGACTACGCCCACGCCCACGGCGTTGTGGTGGAAGGCGAACTCGGCACACTGGCCGGCGTCGAAGACGACGTCGCTGTTGAAGAAGGCAACGCCAGCTACACCGACCCCAACCAGGTCTACGATTTCGTGACCCGCACAGGCGTGGATTCTCTTGCCATCGCCATCGGCACGAGCCACGGCGCCTACAAATTTAAGCCCGGCCAGAAGCCGCAGCTTCGCTTCGATATCCTTGAAGAAGTGTCCAAAAAGCTGCCCGGCTTCCCGATCGTGCTGCACGGCGCTTCGTCTGTGCCGCAGGAGTTTGTCAAGGAAATCAACAGCTACGGCGGCAAAATGCCGGACGCGATCGGCATCCCCGAAGAAATGCTCGCCAAGGCCGCGACCATGGCCGTGTGCAAGATCAACATCGACTCCGACCTGCGTCTTGCCATGACCGCCGCCATCCGCAAGCACTTTGCGGAGCATCCGGAGCACTTTGACCCGCGTCAATATCTCAAGCCCGCCCGCGAAGCGATTCAGGGTATGGTGGAACACAAGATCAACGACGTGCTCGGCTGCGCAGGTAAGGCATAAAACCGCACAGCGGTTTTATGCAGGGCCAAGGGATTGGCCTGTGACCGAAAAATCAACCGCCGCTCAGAAATGGGCGGCGGATTTTATGTGAAATGTCGCTTTCTTTTGCTTCTTTTCTTTCTCGTGAAAGAAAAGAAGGCCGGCGCGGCGAGCGCAAGATCAGCGGCACAACCGATTGAAAAACCAACAGCGGCAGCCCTGACGGACTGCCACTTCTCTTATACCGCAACTTCGAGTTTCTTGTCTTCTTGCCTTCTTGTTTCTTGCTTTCTCTCTCTGCGTTTCAAAACGATATACAGCACAATTCCGGTAAAGATCGTCACGAAAAACGCGGTTGACATATCCACGATCGTGTCGTCGAGCGGCGCCTGTTCCATTCCGGAAGCGGAAGACGTGAACAGTTTGTAGAACGGATCCTCCGGCACGATCTCCCAGTTGTATTTCTGGTTGTTGTCGCCAAACAGATAGTCGCCGCAAAACTCCATGATCTCCCACGCAATGATGACCATAAACGAAAAGCCCATACTCGCACAGGCACAAATCTGCGGAGTCAGCTTTGTTTTTTTGCCGTTCATCGCAACGAGCAGATAATAGCCGAGCATCGTGACCGGCACGCCCGACACGACGTGCAAGATCCAGTCGTAGTGCAAAATACCGTTGGTGCTGTACAGCCCGAAGTAGTTGCCGATCGAACCGGTCACCGCCATCAGACTGATAAACGTCTGCAGATGAAAGCTCAGACGGCCGAACATGCTTTTGCGCGGAAAAACAAGGCGCAGCAGCAAAACGGCGAAGGTGCCGGTGCCGACCAGCACGGGCAGCAGATAGTCGATCCATTTGTGGTCGCCGCGGAACTGTTTGATGATATAAAGCAGCATAAACACGCGGGAGGCCCACCAAAACAGATATTCCGGGATCGAAATTTGTGCGCGCATCTCGCGCAGATTGTCTTTGACTTTTTGAACCATTGTCATCTCTCCTTAGCGTAGCAATGGCTATCATACCACAAAGCGGCAGGAAAAGAAAGACTTTTTTGAAAGTTGTAATGATTTCTTCAAACTTTTTGTGTGTTTGCGGGTGACAAAACCAAAAAACTGTGCTATAATGCACTATATCATGGAAAAACATACCCCACAAAAAGGAGATTTCTAATATGGCAATGCAAACAGAGCAGTTCGCGCAGGTGCTTTCCGCTTTGGAGGGGACCCTTGCGTCCTATGGGTTTCAACCGCTGCCGGGCGAAGCCGGCGCTGCGCTGACGGTCAACGACAACGCAGCCTATGCCCTTTATGCGGGCGAAAAGGGCGCGCTGAAGCTGCAATATCAAAACGAGCGTGTGGAGCTTTTTGCAGCGGACGACGCCGAAACACTGGAATCGGACGGCAAGCGTCTGCTGGTGTCGCTGCTGCCCGGCGGCGCCGACGAGCGCGATGTGAAATATGTGGTCAGCGAAATGAGCGAAACGTTGGAAACACGCTTCAGCCAAAAGGTGGTTGCCAAGAAAAAGCAGGGCCCCAAGGCGCCGCAGACGGTGTCGAAGGCCGCGGTCAAGGCCGGCTCGTTCTATGACCCGAACACGCTCGCGAGCAAGCTTTGTTTGGTGTTCCCCGAGCTGCGCGACGCTTACAAAGAGAACCTTGCGCAGTATGAGGAGTTTTTGGCGGAGGAATTCTTTGAAAACTACGGTACGCCGCGCGTGATCGCCGCGATCAAGGAAAACAAACCCGCCACGATGAAAAAGTTGTTCCAAACGCTCAACGAGATCTATGAAGACGGCACCAACGACACCCAAAGTCTGATCGCCGTCACAATCCTCGGCGCGCTTGATAACGACCAGGTGCTGCTGGCGCGCTGCGTGGACTATATGAGCGAAACGATGGCGCCGCCGGTGATTGAGGTCAACAAATTCCTTGCAACCGGCAAAGGCAAAAAGGCGAAGGAAAAGATGAAGAATCCGCCGGCCTATAAGCCGAAAAAGAAGAAAAAACAAGGCTTCCTGTCTCAAATGATGGCAGGCGGTGGCGGCGGTATCACCCCGCCGGCGATCTAAGATACAACGACCACGGGAACGGCTTTTTTCGTTCCCGTTTGGTTTGAAAGGGAATGGTATGAAGGAGTTATTGCTTTTGTTTGCGGTTTTCGCAAAAATCGGCGGCTTCACCTTCGGCGGCGGCTACGCCATGCTGCCGATTTTGCAGCGCGAGGTTGTGGACAAGCGCCAATGGGCGACGCAGGAGGAGCTGATGGATTACTTTGCCATCGGCCAGTGTACCCCGGGGATCATAGCCGTCAACACGGCGACGTTTATCGGCTACAAACGAAAAGGGGTGCTCGGCGCCATCTTTGCCACGCTCGGCGTCGTTGCGCCGTCGGTTGTTATCATCACGGTCATTGCGGCGTTTATCCGAAACTTTCAGCATATCGAAGCGGTGCAGTGGGCGTTTGAGGGCATCCGTGCGGCGGTGGTGGCGCTGATTCTGTCTGCCGTTATCAAGCTCGGAAAAAAGTCGCTCGTCGACGTGGCGACGGTGGTGATCTTTTTGGTTGTGGCGGTGCTGTCGGCGGTGACCGATCTGTCGCCTGCAATGTTTGTGGTCGCTGCCGGGCTTTGCGGTCTGCTGTTGAAGGGAGGCAAAAAAGATGCTGCTGCTTGAATTGTTTGCGCGGTTCTTTTTTGTGGGGCTGTTTTCCGTTGGCGGCGGCCTTGCGACGCTGCCGTTTTTGCAAAAGATGGGCGACGCTACGGGTTGGTTCGGCGCTACGCAGATTTCCGATATGATCGCCGTTTCGGAATCAACGCCCGGGCCGCTTGGGGTCAATATGGCAACGTATGTCGGCTTTCAGGTCGCGGGTGTTGCCGGATCGGTGGTCGGTGTGCTGGGCCTTATCACACCGTCGGTGATTGTGATTTTGCTGGTTGCGCAGTTTCTTAAAAGGTTCCGCGATTCGAAATATGTCGGCTGGGCGTTCTACGGTCTCAGAGCGGCGTCGCTGGGGCTGATTGCGGCGGCGTGTTTTTCGGTGGCAAAGCTCGTACTGTTTGATCTCGACGCCTTTCGCCAAAGCGGCGGGCTGGTTGCGGCGTTTCGCTGGGAAAGCATCGCCTTATGCGTGCTGATCTTTATCGGGGTGCAGTGCTTCAAAAAAGTACACCCGATCGTGTTCATCGCCATCGCCGCGGCGGCGGGGATCGGCTGGCATTTGATTTTTTAGGGCCAAGGGCAAAGGGCACAGGGTCAAGGGACGCGACCGGCGTTTTGCGCTGCGGTGCGTGTGCCGCCGCGCAGGAAAACGATGCTATAAAAAATACATCCTGCTCCGAAATGGGGCGGGATGATTTTTGTTTTATATGCGATATTGGATCAAATCCGCAACCGAACAGCCGAGGCAAAAACAAAACCTTGCCAGAATATCGGCGTCGATTCGTTCCACGTGTCCTTGATACCACTTGTTGACAACCTCAAAGCGCGTGTTTGTCAGCCGTGCAAGCTGATAGCGTGAGACGCCCTTTTGTTCCATAATCTCTCGAAGGTGTATGTCTACAGAGCCGTAGTTACACAAAACCTGCAGGGCCTTTGGCTCATTTTTCATAGAATCCCCACCCGTCTGCATTGTTTCTTACCTCTATTGTATTTTCTACGCTACTACTTGACAAGTTACATGTATTTTGTTACTATATAGATAGTAAAATTTGCAACTATTAAACCGCTTATTCCGTATATCGACCGCAGATTCCAAATCTCTTGCAATCGATGTTTGAATGTGATATAAAGAGTTGCACGCAGTAAATTTGACAGGGTATACCTGTTGAAATATTTTTTTATTTTGGAGGTAAAACGATGAAACACATGAAACGAATTCTGGCAATGCTGCTGACGGTGCTGTTGCTGGTGAGCGTGGTGCCGATTGCGTTAGCAGAGGAGATCCCCGTGGGGAAGATTCCTTTCGAAACACTGATTCGGTTTGTTAATCCCCAAACACAAGCGGTGCCTTATTTTTCTTTTCCTGGCAGTGTTATTACTCAGCCGGGTGGAGTACCTGTTTTTGATGTGTCCACAGGCACTTTTGACCCCTACAAGAAAAGTTTTCCGTCGGATGGATGGACAATGATTCCAACCCGTGAGGAAGATTGTACGCTTGGCAGTACAATTGAGTTGCCACGAGTGCTTGCGCCGGAAGGTTCTTCGTTTGTCGGGTGGAAACGTGTGCTGGATTCAAACTCATACGGAGACGAAACTGACGAATCTGTATATGTCGATTCCTATGTGATTCAAGACGATCACGATATTGGATGTTATATTAATTTCGAGGCAGTATACGCAGACTATGACGGCCCAACGTCCGGGCAGTGCGGGGATCATGTCTATTGGGATTATGAAAAAGAAGCCAACACCTTAATCATCAGCGGCAGCGGTGACATGTGGGATACTGATGTAGTGGATGCTGACCACTTGCCCACCTATTATTCATGTGCAAACGATGTGCAAAAGATTGTTGTAAAGCAAGGTGTTCGAAGTATCGGTGAATGTGCATTTGTTGGGTTCCCCGTCAAAACGGTTGATCTTGCATCTTCGGTATCCTCAATCGGCGCGGCGGCGTTCTCAAATGATATGCTGCTGACGAATATCATGGTTGGATATCTCGACAGTATCGGTGATAATGCCTTTGAGTATTGCGTATCTTTGAGACAACTTCCGATTTTGTATGATTCTCATTATTTTGGCCATAACGCGATACTGGGCTGCAGCAGTTTAACTGAGTTTACCGTTCCTGAGTGCATGACAGAAATCGGCATAGAAGAGTTTTATAAATGCAGCGCACTAACAAGCATCATTGTTCCAGAGAACATCACTAAAATTGATGTAGGAGCCTTTTTTGAATGTGATTCTCTTAGGGATATCTACATTGAAAATCCCACTTGTGAAATCGTTGACGCTTATGATTTTGACGGAGACGGTATAGCGGAAGAAGATGCAATGGGATTATCTGTTGCCCAGTATACAATTCCCCAACATGTAACTCTTCACGGCTTAGAAAACTCGACAACACAGGTGTTTGCAGAAAGACACCAATACAATTTTGAAATCTATAATGTGACACAAGGAAAGTGCGGCGACCATTTGAGGTGGGGCTTCGTTGAAAATAAGTTGTTCATTGAAGGTTTTGGAGACATGTGGAATTACACTGTTAACACAGCGCCTTGGAGTTCTTATAAAGAGGATATTACCACAGTCTTGGGCATAGCTGTACAAAGTATCGGCAACAACGCATTTTCTGATTTGTCTTCTCTATCGAATGTTTTCTTGCCAGACGCCGAAACAATCGGAACCGGGGCATTTCGTAATTGCAGGTCTTTGGAAAGCATTATGCTGACTCATGCAGTCGCGTCAATTGGTGAGGAAGCCTTTGCAGGTTGCACCGCGTTAAAAACTATAACGCTATCTTCCGATCTTACTTCACTGGGCTTGCGTGCGTTTGCAGGTTGTTCAGGACTGGAAAGCATTTTTGTATTCCATCCCAATTGTCAAATTGCCGATGATGTGGAAACGATTCCAGAAACGGCTGTCATTTACGGATACGACAATTCCACTGCACAAGCCTATGCAGAAAAATATAACCGTACGTTTGTGTTGTTGAACGAAGAAAACAGTTTGGAATCGACTGGCCGTTGCGGCGATAATCTGATTTGGACATTAGATAAGAATAAAACGCTGATCATCAGTGGTACTGGTGACATGTGGAACAGATATGATGATTCTTTGGACGAAGAAACGCGCGAGTACAGAGATAATCAGTTTTGGTCAAACGCTGGCTCTGGCTGGATGCTGTATAACGGCGACCTTTCTAAAGGTTGTGAAATCGCGGCAGTAATTATTGAAGAAGGCGTTACAAGCGTTGGACAAAGAGCATTCTTTGGTATGGATTTGATGCGGAGCATTCTTCTGCCGGATACGCTGACGAAGATCGGAGATTCTGCATTTGAGGGTTGCGAAAGGGTGAAAGAGATTTTTGTTCCCAAAAACCTGGTTGATATTGATTTCGGTTTGTCCCCGTTTGTGACCTGTTACGGATTGGAAAAAATTACTGTCGACCCGGAAAACCCTGTCTTTTCCTCTGATGAAAACGGATGCTTGTATTGGCAGATTCCAAAGACATTCTTTGAAGAAAATGAGGAATGGGAAAGTGAAATACAGATTCCCGAAGGAGCCTCCGAAGGGGCCTCCATGCTGGCATTGCTGCAATATCCTGCGAGTCGGACGGCAACAATACTTTCTGTTCTTGAGGGCACAGGCATCATTTTACCGTTTGCTGTGAGTAATTCAAGCTTGGAAAGCGTTTCACTGCCAGACAGCGTGTGGTGGATTGCGCCGATGGCTTTTGCGAGAGGATCAGAGCTTCGTGAAATTTCGCTTGGCAACGGTGTGATTGCTATGGATTATAGAGCGTTTATTGAATGCCATAATTTAACAACGATAACACTGCCTGAAAGCGTACAGATTATTGACAGCTCGTTTCACGGTTGTGACGGGTTGGAAGCCGTCTATTTTATGAATCCAAATTGCAAAATTATGGAAGAAAGTGTTTATACAGACGATAGCGGCGAAGAGATCCATAACAGTTATGAAGACAATGGCTTGCCGGAAGGAATTATTATTTATGGATATGAAGGTTCAACGGCACAGGCGTTTGCACAAAAATATGATCGTATCTTTGTCTCGCTCGGTGAATACCATCAGCATACGTATACTGCAGAAATAGTAAAGAACCCAACTTGCAAAACGACAGGCACGATTCGCTATACTTGCACATGTGGAGATTCGTATGATGAGACGATTCCAGTGTTGGAGCACAACTATATTACTGAAACAGTGGAATCAGATTGTCAAACACACGGGTACACCAGAACCTATTGTACCGTTGGTGGCGAAGAAATTAGAAGACAAGATTTTCCAACCACAGAGCACAAATTCGGAGATTGGAAGGTTGTAAAAGAAGCAACACAAGACGAAGAAGGAATGGAAACCCGTACTTGTAGCATTTGTGGTGCAAAAGACAACAGAGCAATCAATAAACTGCCGAAGCCAGCAGATGACAGCGGCAAGAGAATGAATTTTTTCCAGCGCTTTATTCAGTGGATTCGCACCATACTGCATCGTTTGTTTGGAAGATAAAGCTCTGTAAATAAAACTGCATCCCGCCCCTTTCCGGAGCGGGATGTACTTTTATATCACGGTTTCCTTCGCGGCGAACACATTGCCTTTGCAGATATCTTCTCCGCGTCACTGTGCACTGCCGGGTCGCCACACGGGGCGACCCCTACGACGCACTCACTTCTGATAGTAATGCGCGAGGAAGTCGCCCAGATCCTGCATCGCTTTGGCCATCTGCGTCGGTTCGGGCAGCATGACGATGCGGAAGTGGTCGGGCTGCGGCCAGTCGAAGCCGGAGCCGGGGACGATGAAGATGTGCTTTTCGTGCAAAAAGTCAAATGCGAACTGCTTGTCGCTCGTGATATTGAACTTCTTGACGTCGAGCTTCGGGAACACGTAAAACGCGCCGTGGTTTTTGACGCAGGAAAGGCCGTCGATTTTGGCAATCTCGCGCATGGTCGCTTCGCGCTGTTCATACAGCCGGCCGCCGGGGACGAGCATGGCCTGGGTGCTGGCGTTGTCATCGAGCGCGGCGGGAATCACGAGCTGGGTCAGCGTGTTGGAGCAAAGACGCATCGCTGCCATCTGGAAGATGCCCTCCACATAGTCGTCGGCCTTGCCCTTGTAGCCGCTGATGACCATCCAGCCGCAGCGGAAGCCGCACACGATGTGGCTCTTGGAAAGACCGTTGGTGGTGATGACCATCCGGTCGGGCGCGAGCGCGGCGGTGGAATAGTGCTCCACGCCGTCCATCACCAGACGGTCATAGATTTCGTCGGAGAAGATCAAAAGGTCGTTTTCGCGGGCCACCTGAATGATATTCTCCAGCACCTCTTTCGGATAGACGGCGCCGGTCGGGTTGTTCGGGTTGATGATGACGATGGCGCGCGTTTTCGGCGTGACCTTTTTGCGCATATCGGCGATGTCGGGGTACCAGTCGTTTTGCTCGTCGCAGGTATAGAATACGGGCTTGCCGCCGGCGATGTAGGTCGAGTTGGACCACAGGGAGTAGCTCGGCGAGGGCATCAGCACTTCGTCGCCCTTGTTGAGCAGAGCCAAAAGACACATGAGCACAAGCTCGCTCACGCCGTTGCCGATATAGACGTCGTCGGGGGTGATCCCCTGCACGCCTTTGGAAAGATGATACTTGCAAATCGCTTCGCGGGCGTTGGGCATACCCTTGAGGTCGCAGTAGGCGACCGCTTTATCCACGTTGTCGATCAAAGCGCCGCGCAAAGAGTCGGGCAGACCGAAGCCGAAGGTTGCCGGGTTGCCGGTGTTGAGCCGCAAAACGGGGATGCCTTCTTTTGCCATCCGCTGACTTTCCAAATACAGCGGACCGCGGATATCGGAATGGACAGGTTGCAGGTTTTCAGAACGGTTGAGCAGCATAAACAGCACTCCTTCCATGTTTTTCAGTTGCAAATATTATACGACCGCTTTGGCCGGATGTCAAGAAAAAAGATAGAAAAAAGATAGCGCGCAGCGCAGTTGACTGCTGAAAACAGCCATCCCGCAGGGTGGCTGTTTCCGATTTATTTGATTTTGTCCCAGTACGCCTTGGCCGCCTGTTCGCTTTTGTTGTCCTGCGGCACATAGTACGTGGTGTTTTTTAGCACGTCGGGCAGATACTGCTGCCGGACGTAGTGGTTCGGGAAATCGTGGGGATACTGATAGAACTGCCCCTTGTTTTGGTTGTCCTCGCCGTCGTAATGCTTGTTTTGCAGTTGGCGGGGGATCGGGCCGCTTTTGCCCTGGCGAATATCGCGCGCCGCCGCGTCGTAGGCGAGGTAGGCAGAGTTGGATTTCGGACTGTTGCACACGAGCACCACCGCGTCTGCCAGCGGGATGCGTGCCTCCGGCAGCCCGACCATCAGCGCCGCGTCGCACGCCGCTTTGACGATCGGGATAATCTGCGGATAGGCGAGCCCCACGTCTTCGCACGCGCAAACCATCAGCCGCCGCATGGCCGAGGGGAGATCGCCGGCCTCCAGCAGCCGCGCCAGATAGTGCAGCGCCGCGTCGGGGTCGGAGCCGCGCATGCTTTTTTGGAATGCCGACAAAATATCGTAGTGCTCGTCGCCGTCCTTGTCATATTTCATCGCGCTCTTTTGCGTCAGCGCTTTGGCGCGTTCGAGGGTGATTGTATAGGCGCCGTCGGCTTCGTTTGTGCTGAGCAGGCACAATTCGCAGGCGTTCATCGCTTTGCGGACGTCGCCGCCGCAGGAAAACGCAATATAGCGCGCCACGCCGTCTTCGCAGTTGATCGTGATCCCTTTTTCGTTTGCAAGAAACCGGAATGCCCGCTCCACCGCCGGCAAAATCTCTTCGGCGGTGACGCTCTTGAATTCGAAGACGGTTGACCGGCTCAGAATCGCGTTGTGGATATAGAAATAGGGATTTTCCGTCGTGGAGGCGATCAGCGTGATTTCGCCGCGTTCGATATAGTCGAGCAGGGTTTGCTGCTGCTTTTTGTTGAAATACTGGATCTCGTCGAGATACAGCAAAACGCCGTTGGGCGCGGCAAAGGTGTCGAGTTCCGCAACAATCGCCTTGATGTCGGCCGTGGACGCGCTGGTGCCGTTGAGCTTGTGAAACTTGCGGTTGGTCTGCGCCGCGATGATGGACGCGAGCGTGGTTTTGCCTACGCCGGACGGCCCGTAAAACACCAGGTTCGGCAGTTCGCCCGACTGGATGATGGTGCGCAGGGCTTTGCCTTCGCCGAGCAGATGCGGCTGCCCCACCATGTCGTCGATTGTTTTGGGTCGGATACGGTCTGCCAGCGGTGCGCGCACGGCGATCAGTCCTTTCTGTTTCCACGTTGGACTTCCATTGTAGCACATTTGTTCGGAAAAGTCAAATGCAAGCGCCGCCGTCGGGCTGCGCAGTCGACGGTCAACAGGCGTCAGGATTGCAGCGGACAAAACACAACATCCCGCCCCAAACGGAACGGGATGTTTTCGCTTGCGTCAGCAATTTTCAATTGCTCAGCCCTTCATCAACTGCTTATACAGCTTGATGTATTCGTTTGCGCTCTTGCTCCAGCTATAGTCGCATTCCAGCGCACGGACGACCAGTGTGTCCCAGTAGTCCTTCGCGTTGTAATAGGTGTCGACTGCGCGCCGCAGGGCGCCGAGCATATCGTGGGCGTTGTAGGTTTTAAAGGTATAGCCGTTGCCGACGCCGTCGCCGGAGTCGGTGATAGAATCCCGCAGACCGCCCGTTTCGCGGACAACGGGGATCGTGCCGTAGCGCAGCGCCACCATCTGCGACAGGCCGCAGGGCTCGCTCTTGGACGGCATCAAAAACAGATCCGCACCAGCATAGATCTTTTTGGCGAGCGACGGCACAAAGCCGATGCGCACGGCCACCTTGTCGCCGTAGCGGTTGCTGAGCTCGCGGAAGTAGTTTTCATACTGCCAGTCGCCCGAACCGAGCACCACAACCTGTACCTCGGTGGTGGAGATGAATTCGTCGAACACGGCTTTGATGAGATCGAGCCCCTTGTGCGACACCAGACGGGTGACCAAACCCACCAGCGGCACGTCGGGACGCGCGGGCAGTCCCATCGTTTCCTGCAGCGCGGCCTTGTTGGCGGCTTTGCCTTCCTTCGCGTTCTGCGCGTTGTAATGCATTGCAAGATTCGGGTCGGTTTCGGGGTCGTTGGTGTCGGTGGCAATGCCGTTGAGGATGCCGGAGAGCTTCCATTGCCGCTCGCGCAGAATCGGGTCGAGACCGTGGCTGTACCACGGGTCGAGGATCTCCTGCGCATAGGACGGAGACACCGTGGTGACCCAGTCGGCGCATTCGATGCCGCCCTTCATAAAGTTGGCGTCGCCGTCATATTCGAGGATGCCGGCGTCTTCGGGCTTGAGACCGACCACGTCGCCGATGATATCCATGCCGTAGGTGCCCTGATACTGAATGTTGTGGATTGTGAACACGGTCTTGATGCCCTGATACCACGGATCCTGGCAGTACATCGTTTTATAGAACACCGGGGTGAGCGCGGTTTGCCAGTCGTTGCAATGGATGATGTCGGGCTTAAAGCCGATATGCGGCAAAATCTCCAGCGCTGCACGCGCAAAGAACGTGAACCGTTCCGCGTCGTCGTAATGGCCGTAGATGGAGTCGCGTTTGAAATAATACTGGTTGTCGATCAGATAGTAGATCACGCCGTTGTGTTTCGCCTGAAACACGCCGCAATACTGACGGCGCCATGCCACCGGCACGCTGATGCTGGTGACGAAAGTCATGGTATCCTTGAGCTCCTGCGGGATGGTGTCATACATCGGCATGACCACGCGGCAGCCGATCAGGCGGCGGCGCAGCGCCTGGGACAGCGCACCCGCAACGTCGGCGAGTCCGCCCGACGCCATAAACGGCTGGGCCTCGCTGGCAACAAATAACACTTTCATGCTTTTTCGTCCTTTCTGTTTGTCCGACGGATCAGACCGTCACGTCTTTGCCGATGAACAGCGGGCAGGTGGACGCGCCGGAGAGTTCCTTGTTCGGCTTGATGACAACGTTTTTATCGAGCACGGCGCAGTTGACTTTTGCGCCCTCGCTGATGTAGCTGTCCTGCATGACTACGCTGTTTTTGACCACAGCGCCTTCCGCCACATAGACGCCGCGGAAGAGGATCGAGTTTTCGACGGTGCCCTTGATGATGCAGCCGTCGGCAATCAGGGAGTTGGCGGCCCGGCTCTTGGTGCCGTAGATGGCGGGCATGTCGTCGCGGACCTTGGTATAAACCGGCAGATCCTTCGGGAACAGACCCTTGTACTGGCCGTCGATGAGCTTCATGCTCACATCGTAGTAGGTCTGCAAAGAGTCGATCGTGCAGGCGAAGCCTTCGATCTTTTCGCCGCGGATATACAGCTTGTCGCAGTTGGCGTTGATGACGTCTTTTTCAAAATCCGTGGCGCCGGCCGTCAGCGCGTCGGCAACCAGACGCTCGAGCAGCGCACGCTTCATAAACAGCACGTTGAGCGAATAGTCCTTGTCTTCGGGCGCGTTGTCGGCCACAACCGCGTGCTTGATACGGTCGCCGTCATCAAACACAAAGGTCATGATATCCGGCAGATGCGGCTTTTTGCCGCGGCGGTAGGCCACAGTGATGTCAGCGCCGGAGGCGAGATGGTGCTCCATCAGCGCTTCGTAGTCGATGGTTGCAACGACATTGGCGTCGGCCAGCAGAACATAGTCCTTGTTGGAGTGGCCCATATAGTTGAGCATGGCGTGCAGCGCCTCCATGCGGTTGTGCGCCACGCCGCCGTTGCCGGCCAGATCAAAGGGCGGCAGAATGGTCAGACCGTCGCGTTTGCGCGACAAATCCCACGGTTTGCCCGAGCCGAGATGGTCCATCAGCGAGCGGTAGTTGCTCTTGGTGCTGACGCCCACGGCGGTGATGCCGGCGTTGACCATGTTGGAAAGGGCAAAGTCGATCAGACGGTAGCGGCCGGCGAACGGCACGGAACCGATGGTGCGAACCGCAGTCAGCTCGCTGATTTTATCGTCATCCACGCTGGCGTAGATGATACCTAAGACATTCGATGCTCTCATTTTGCTTCTCCTTCCACATCCGTATCGATCATTTGCTTGGCGTCCACCTTGGCGCCCTTGCCGATCGTGATCTTTTCGCCGATGACGGCGATGCCCCAATCGTCGAGCCGGTCGGCCATCGCTTCGGGGCTGTCGCCCACATGGGCGTTTTCATCGATCACAGCGTTTTCCGCCACGATCGCATATTCTACAACAGCGCCCTTTTTGATGGTGGTGCCGGGCATCACGATGGAATAGCGCACGGTTGCGCCCTCCTCCACGGTGACGTTGGAGAACAGCACGGAATAATCGACGTTGCCGCGGATCTCACAGCCTTCGCTGATCATGGAGTTTTCCACTTTTGCGGTGTCGGCAATGAAGTGCGGCGGCGCGACGGGCGATTGGGAATAGATTTTCCAGGTATCGTCCGACAAATCGAGGTCCACCTTCGGATTGAGCAGATCGAGGTTCGCTTCCCACAGCGAATCGATGGTGCCCACGTCTTTCCAGTAGCCGTCAAACTGATAGGCGAACATGCGTTCGCCGGCGGCGTGCATGGCCGGAATCACATTGTGGCCGAAGTCGTTGCCGGAGGTCGGGTCGTTTTCGTCGTCGATCAAATACCGGCGCAGGGTTTTCCAGGTGAAGATGTAAACGCCCATGGACGCTTTGTTGCTGCGCGGCTTTTTGGGCTTTTCTTCAAATTCGCTGATCGAGCCGTCGGGTTCGACAAACATCAGACCGAAGCGCGACGCTTCGTCCCAGGGTACCTCGAGCATGGCGATGGTGCAGGCCGCGTTCTTTTCCTTGTGGTAATCGAGCATCTTGGCGTAGTCCATCTTATAGATATGGTCGCCCGAGAGGACAGCCACATATTCGGGATCGTAGCGGTCGATGAAGTTGATGTTCTGATAGATCGCGTTGGCCGTGCCCTTGTACCATTCGGTGCCCTTGATCTGCTGATAGGGCGAAAGCACATGGACGCCGCCGTTCATCCGGTCAAGATCCCACGCTGCACCGTTGCCGAGATAGTTGTTGAGCTCGAGCGGCTGATATTGGGTCAGCACGCCTACCGTCTCGATGCCGGAGTTGATGCAGTTGGAGAGCGGGAAGTCGATGATGCGGTATTTGCCGCCGTAGGGAACGGCAGGCTTTGCGATGTTTTTGGTGAGGATGCCGAGTCGGCTGCCCTGTCCGCCGGCAAGCAGCATGGCAAGGCATTCTGTTTTCTTCGTCATGGTTTTGATTACCTCCTATATGATGCGTGATACTGTAAGATCATTTTTTTGCGGTTGATTTTTTGGCGGCCGGTTGCTTGTCGGGTTCTTTCTTTGCGGCGCGTTTCTTCGCCGGCTTGGGTTTATATTTGAGATACAACGCAGAAAGCCCCGGCAGATCCACCGTGATGGACTGCTCGTAGCCGTGCATCGGCACTTTCTTGCTCGTCACACGGGTCTTGGTGCCCCGGCCTTCGCCGCCGAAGCGCACGTCGTCGGAGTTGAGCACCACTTCATAGATGCCGTCCTTGCCGACGCCGAAGGTGTATTTGCTGCGCTCCACGGGTGTGAAGTTGCACACACAGACGATCTCGTTCCCGTTCTTGTCGATCCGGCGGAATGCAATGACGGAATTGTCGATATCGTCGCTGACACACCACGCGAAGCCCTCCCAGCCGTAGTCGATCTGCCACAGCGCGGGCGTTTTGCGATACAGTTGGTTGATCGCCTTGAAGTATGCCTGCAACTGGCGGTGCTTGTCATAGTCCAGCAGCAGCCAGTCGAGCCCTGCGTCGTATTTCCATTCGATGAACTGGCCGAACTCCTGCCCCATAAAGGTCAGCTTTTTGCCCGGATGTGCCATCATGTAGCCCATAAACGAACGCACGCCGGCAAACTTTTCTTCGTAGCTGCCCGGCATCTTGCCGATCAGCGAGCATTTGCCGTGGACCACCTCGTCGTGCGAGATCGGCAAAACGAAGTTTTCCGAAAACGCATAGAAGAACGAGAAGGTCAACAGGTTGTGGTTGTATTTACGGGACAGGCCGTCGAGCGAAAAATACTTGAGCGCATCGTTCATCCAGCCCATGTTCCACTTGAAGTTGAAGCCGAGGCCGCCGATATCGGTCGGCTTGGACACAAGCGGCCACGCGGTGCTCTCCTCGGCGATCATCAGAACGCCCGGGAAATCGCGGAACACCAGTGCGTTGAGGGTGCGCAAAAACTCGACCGCCTCCAAATTTTCGTTGCCGCCGTACTGGTTCGGCACCCACTGGCCGTGTTCGCGGCCGTAGTCGAGATAGAGCATCGACGCCACGGCGTCCACACGCAGACCGTCGACGTGGTATTTGTCGAGCCAGAACGTGGCGGAGCTCATCAGGAACGAAACGACCTCCTTGCGGCCGTAGTCAAAGACCTTGGTGCCCCAGTCCATGTGTTCGCCCTTGCGCGGATCCTTGTATTCATAGCACGCTTCGCCGTCAAATTCGGCAAGTCCGAACGCGTCCTTCGGGAAATGCGCCGGCACCCAGTCGAGGATGACGCCGATGTCGTTCTGGTGGCACTGATCAATGAAATACATCAGATCGTGCGGCGTGCCGTAGCGGCTTGTGGCGGAAAAATAACCCGTCACCTGATAGCCCCACGAGCCGTCAAACGGATATTCCGACAACGGCATCAGCTCAATATGCGTGTAGCCCATCTCTTTGACATACGGCACCAAAGACGCCGCGAGATCGCGGTAGGAATAGAAGTTGCCGTCGTCGTGCTGTTTCCATGAGCCGGCGTGGACTTCATAGATATTCATCGGGCTTTCATACGGATTGCGCCGCGCTTTTTCGGTTTGCCACGCGTCGTCCTTCCAGCGGTAGCCGTCCATCTCGTAAAACTTGCTCGCCGTGCCGGGACGCGTTTCGCTGTGGAACGCGAAGGGGTCGGCCTTGTCTTTGACTGTGCCGTCCGGACAGATGATATGATATTTGTAGTTGTCATAGACCACAACGCCGGGAATGGTGCATTCCCAGACGCCGGAATCCGGCAGCTTGTGCATCACGGCTGCGCCTGCGTCCCAGTCGTTGAAATCACCGATCACGCTGACCGCCTGCGCGTGCGGCGCCCAAACGCGGAAGGTGACAAGGTCGCCGTCGCCGTCTGTTTCCCGGTGGGCACCCAAAAACGCATACGCGCGGTTGTTGGTGCCCGCGTGGAAATAATACAGAGCGATGTCGTCACGTTTCGGTTGGCTTTTGGACATCTGAACACCTTCTTTTCCCGGGTGTATCCGATTTTTGCACTGCCCAAAGAGACCGGGAAACCTGTGCAGAATCCACCCATTTTTATACTTTTTAATATGATAACACTTTGCGGAAAAAAAGACAAGGGTTTTTGTTATTTTGTTAGAAACTGAATAAAAATTTTTGCTCGTTTTTAGATAGTTTGTTAGAAACTTCTCTGGGACGGTTTGGGGTGGACCGGACGAAGGCGCGCCAAACGCCGAACCGGCGGGCGGCAGGGATTCAGTATAGCGCAAACGGATGAAAAAGAATGGGGAAAAACGGCGAGTTGACAAGCGGAAAAAACTGTGATACACTGAAACTCCCGCAGCGGCACCCCGGCCGCTGTCTGCATTTTGCTATACTATAAATAGATAAGAACGAAACAGGGTGTGAAAAACAATGAAACTCCCGCGCTTTTCCATAGACGACGAGACCCGACGCGCGATTGACGAGACGAAAAACAAAGCCATGCAGCAGGCGGACCGCGCCATGCGTGCCACCGACCGGCTGTTGCAGCCGCGGCTGGTGATTCCGCTGTTTTTGGCGGTGCTGGTGCTGCTGCTTCTGGTGTCGGGCGTTGTCATCATCAAAGAACACCGCAAACCGACGACCACCGACCCGGCCGCCGTCAGCGAAAGCCTGACCGCCGCGCAGCCGGACGACGGCACAGCCGCCCCGCTGCAGGGCAACTTCCTTTTGGTGTTTGCCGACAACAACACCGGCACGCTGCGGATGCTCGCGGTGCTTGGCGTCGATTCCGAGCAAAAGAGTCTGCACGTCAGCTATGTGTCGCCGTCGGAGCGCGTGGACGTCAACAACCTCAACGGCTCCATGCAGCAGCATTACGACAAGGGCGGCGCCACGGAGCTTAGCTGGGCGGTCGGCACATTTATGGATCGCACGATGGACCGCTATGTGATCGCCAACAACGACCGGCTGATCAACTTTTGCAAAAACCTCGGCGAACACGAACTGCTGATCGAGCCGGGCGTGCAAACGGAATATGACGGCATCTCGTTCGTTATCAAGGAAGGATTGCAAAAGCTGACGAGCGACACGCTGTGCAAATACTTCGGCTATAGCTGCAAAACGCTGTACACAGGCGGCGACGGCAAAGTGAGCGAGCTACTGGAATATCTGATCGGCAAGCTGCTTTCCCCTGAAAACGAATCCCGGTTTGACCGGATCCTCGCAAAGCTGATCAGCGAAGCGGCAACCAACATCTCCGCGATGGATCTGCAATCCTACAGTTCGGTGCGCACGGCGTTTTCTGCGGACGGCGCGCCGGTCGCGGTGGTCAACGACGGTGTGTTCCGCCCCGCGGAGGAGAATGAAGAGGGAAGAATTAAGAATTAAAAATGAAAAAGTGAAAATTGAAAATGAAAAACCGCAGGGGTTCGTCCTCTGCGGTTTTGCTATTTATTGACGTTGGGGTTGTCGGTGCGACACAGGATATAGTCGATGCTGACATCGTAAAACTCCGCGAGCATCAACAGGGTTTCGGTTGGCGGCACGCGGTCGCCGGTTTCATATTTGGAAAGCAGTGCTTGTTCAATGCCAGTTTTCATTTGGACAGCTATTTGTGTATAGCCTTTGGCTTTACGCAAGACGCGCAGGTTGTTTTTCATAATGCCACCCCTATGACATTATGTCATTTTTTATCTTGACAAATATGACATTTTGTCATATAATTATCTCGATCAAATAATGAGAGAGGTGTTAATAGATGAAGGATTGGGAATATCGTAATATGCAAGAGCGGATGACAGGCCAAGTTGTCGACGAGTTGAAAAGAACCGAGGAAGAGATTAAGCGAGCGAACAGAGATGCAGAAAAACGTGCGAGTCACCCTACAGGTCAGGCAACCGCTTCCGATGTACATTTGCCAAAATGGATTATATATGGCGTTGTTGTAAACTTGTTTTTATTGGGCGCGGCTGTAAATCATAATATGTCTTTTATTTTGCACAACAAGCCCATTATGATTGCAATAGCGATTGGCGTATTCATACTGCTAAAACTAATTGATAAATTTCTGTTTGATAATTAGTTTATATGGTTGATATAAATATAGAGCTGCTCCTTTTTGGGGCGGCTTTTGCTTGTTTATGCCGATTTTGCCGGTGA